>CAINDV010001165.1 GCA_903847485.1 uncultured Verrucomicrobiota bacterium | reverse complement strand
GGGTCTTGCCCGCGCCGAGGTCGCCATTCAGCGCGATGACGAGTCCGCGCTCCGCCGCGCGGCCCCAAGCCTCGCCGAGCGCCTCCGTTTCCGCGCCGCTGTGAGAGAGAATTTCCACGAGGTCAGTCAACCGTAGGACAGGCGTCGCGCCTGTCTCCGGCTAAGGCGTAGAATGTTCAGTTCGGAAGTAACGCAAAGGCGCAAAGACGCAAAGTGGCAGAGAGAAAGCAGCCTTGGCAGCAGCCGGTTGCCGGCCACTGACTGGCGACCAAACCATCTCTTCCGCCAGTCCCCTTGCGCCTTTGCGCCTTTGCGCCTTTGCGTTAAAGATGCCTCGACCGACTGAATGGCCACGGCTAAGGCGGGAAAGGTGATGTTCATCTCGGGCATGGATGATGGCCGGAGGCGAGCGCGGCCTGTGCCCATACCGGGCGGCTCAGGAGAAGCATAATCGGAGCGTGTTCTTGCGGCATTAGTCACAGGCGGTGCGTCGCGCCGGCAGAGTGTGGCGCAGCCGGAGAAAGTCACCAGCCTATTTCGCCGGCTGGTGGGGCGATGGCCGGCAAGGTTGCCCCGCAGCCGGCAGGCGTATCTCACCAAACGCAGTCGCCGAGGCGGTGGAGAGGGTGAAGCACTCCCTTGCGGTCTGCTTGGAAGTTTCATGCGCGCCGAGTGCAAGCCCCGCCCCGAAACCCGGAGGGTTTCAATGTGAATAGCCGTGGGTGCAACCCACGGTGGCCAGGTGAAAATGTCGTCGGCCCTGGAGGGGCCGAACTTCCCAGCCGCCCGCCGTAGTTCGACCCTTCCAGGGTCGGATTCTCGTTTGGACGTACCCACCGTGGGTTGCACCCACGGCTATTCACGTTCAAGCCCTTCGGGCTTGCTGGTCTGCCAGGTAACTTACCTTGCAAGAAACCGAGCGCCCCAAAGCCGGAGTCGGAGTTGGAGAATCAGGAACTCAAGAAATCAGGAGGGGACGGCGGATGGAGCCGACTGGGGGGGGGGGGACAGCGAATGGCACCCTTCCCGAAAGTGGCGCTGGCGCGCTGCGGTTGCCGGCAACTTTTCGGCAACGGGGGCGCGAGTTGGAGGAGAAGTTGGCGGCGAGCGTCAGTTCGCCGCTACGGGGAAAAGAGTAAAGAAAACCAGGGCAGAGGGTAAAAGCATAGAGAGCAAGTCAGCAGCCCAACCTACCGAGACATCTCGCTCACTAACACACACCGGAACCCGACGATGATGAGCCGCGTGACGGGAGTGTCGTCACGGCGGCACGAGGACAACAAGTAGGCGGGACGGTTGAGCCACGAGCCACCGCGCATCACGCGGGACGATTTTGTCGCTGGGTCATACCAATCTTCACACCACTCCCACACATTGCCACCCAAGTCGTATAGTCCAAAATGGTTCGGCTTGAAGCGGCCCACCGGTGCGGTGTCGGCATAGCCATCAGTGTAGCCTTCGATCACCGTGTAGTTGGTGTGCTTCTGCTTGCACGACAGGTCCGCATAATTCCCCGCCCCGCTCGGCGGCGGCCAGGCCGTGCCCCACGGATACACGTTCTTGATTTGCTCGTCCTTCTTTTTGGGCGTGCTGCCGATTTCCTCCGGCAATCCCACCGCCACACTCCACTCCGCGTCCGTCGGCAGGCGGAAAGCAAACTTGCCCTTGAGCTTGTCCGGCAACCCCGCCGTCAGCCGCCGGCAGAATTCTTTGGCTTCATCCCAACTCACCTGCTCCACCGGGAAATCCGGCCCCCTCTTGAAGCCGCTCGGGTTCTTACGCATCAGCGCCTCATACTGGCCCTGCGTGACTTCGTATCGGCCCATGAAGAAGGGCTTCACACTGCCGAGTCCGGGCACCGGCACCAGTTCCAGCTTCTTCGCCCCGCTGCTCAGGCCGGGCAGCCCGATGGCCAAACTCTTGCCCTCCTCCGTGGGCAAATCGGACTCCCGGAGTTCCCCTATTCTCACTTCCTTCGGTTCGGACGCTGGTTTCTCATGCCCGCATGACAGGAGCAAAGTTAGCCCGATGGAGAGAAATACCAGGCTACCAGCACGAGCCAAACCAGCACGGAGTCTGGCGGTTCTGCTGAGACTACTGTTCTTCAGCGGACAGAATGAGGTCTTTGTCGCCATGCCGCAAAAGATGGGGCGGGATTGCCCTTGGCGTAAAGCACTGAGTATTCCGCCTCGTCCACGACGTGGTTGCTGGAGCGCCGGCCTCCGGTCCGGCGCGGACTGGCCGCTCGCCGCAGGGCACGAACGCGCCGGACCGGAGGCCGGCGCTCCGCC
>CAINDV010001164.1 GCA_903847485.1 uncultured Verrucomicrobiota bacterium | reverse complement strand
GACGTTGTTCAGTGTGCGCCACTTTGGCTTCATACTTTTTGAGTCCTCCCTCCACATAAGCCCGCCCATGCACCATCAGGCGCCAGAACAGTTCGGCGATCTTCCGCGCCAGCGCCAGGTTGGCCACCCGTCCGCCGTGCCACGGCCGTTTAGTTAAGCGGTTCATGCTCCTGGAAAACTCCAGCTCTGGTAGGGCGACGCTCCTGCGGAGCCTTCGGAACCTTCTCCCAGCGCCGGCTCCGCAAGAGCGTCGCCCTACCACGCCAGGCGTTTTCATACACGCTCTAACTTAAACGGCAGTGCCCCGGCGGGACCGCCGCTCCGCCCCGCCAAGGCCGGAACGTCGCCGCGTGGCATCCCCCATAAATCCCCATTCGTGGGGGATACCGGTACCCCCAACAGCCGTGTTATTCTGAAAGCGTTCTTTTGATGAAATCCAATTTACACAACTCGGTTTCTCGGTCGCTGCCCGCCTCAGGTGGGGGCGGCCTCGTGCGGATGCCCGGCGGCGCGTCACCTGCAGCGAGGACCAGACATTTCAATTCCATTCCGCCAACACCTGGTCCGGCTTCCCCCCCTCCGCTTTCCGCTTTTCAGCTTTTAACCTCCTAATCCAATGACTAATCCAATGATTCCGCTCCCAGCTATAAACCAACTACCGCCGCTCTCGCCCGCACGGTTCGCCGCGCGCCTGGCAGCGCCCACGCCCCAGCGCGGCCACCCCAACCATGCGCTGGCTTTGCTGGCCGGGCTGGCTCTATCGCTTGCCCCATCGCCGGCCTATGCCACCTTTGTTGGGCCCTCCGCGATTGCCATTAATGGGGTATTCACCGACTGGACGGGGAATGTCTATTCTCAGGTGGACATAGGCACCGGCGGGCAAACGACCGGCAGCGCCAACGACATGACCAAATTCTGGTATGCCATGTCCACGGCCAACGGCACTTCTCCGGCCAGTTCCGGGAACCTGATTCAGAACGTGTATTTCCGGATCGACACGGCAACTACCAGCAGCAGCAACCCCAAACAGGTTTACTGGGTGCAACTGAACCTGGGCACGGCGGCTGCGGGTCTCGCCGATCACATCCTACAGTTTTACGTAGACACAGCCGCCGCCGGGACCGCCGGGGACCCCAAAGTGGTGATAACGCTCTGGACTTACGGCGCCGTCCACCCTGCCATGGGCGCCTTTACTTCCGGCAGCATAGTCGCCCAGGTGTCCACCAAGACTGGCGTAGCCCCGGTAACCGTCACAGATGGGAGTGCCACCGGATCTTGGGCAATCAACGGCACGACATTTTCTTTCGAAGCGAAAGTGCCGATAGCATGGTACGGCTCGACCTACGGTGGGTCGATTACCGCCGACGGCACCGGAGCCGGCGTGCTGGCAACTGCCGTGTTTACTGCCTCCGGCGGCATCGGCGCGGTAGCCACGGTCAAAGACATGATTGATGATGCCAGCGGGAATATTTTCCACAGCCTGGTCAGTGCCACCACAGGCGCGGCCTCCTTCGTGCCCGCCAACACGGGCGGCACGGCGTTCTCAGCCGTCGCTGCGGCTGCCACCCTCACTCCGGTGGCTGGCGCTGGCAACACCATCACTCTGACGGTCAAAACGAAGGATGGGACCACCACGGATACCACCTTCACCGGCGCGCACAATGTCATCATATCCGGCTTCTTGCCCGACGCGAACGGGAACTACGGCTCCTTCAACGGCGTGGCTCTAACCGGGTCGCCGCAGACTATCAGCGTCAACTTCACCGCCGGCGTGGCCACCCCGTCCCTCGTCCTGAACAAGGCCGCCGCCCAAACCATCGGCTTCTCCCTGCCCGACCTGACCTACCAAGCTGCCAACAACCTCACTATCACACCGACTGCTGCTGTGGCCAGCAAGCTGGTGTTCACCACTTCGCCAGTCCCGGTGACGGCCGGCGTGGCTTCCGGCACGATCACGGTGCAGCGGCAGGACCAATACGGAAACCCGAACACGACGGACGTCTCCCGGACGGTGACTTTGTCGAGTGACTCCACTGGCACCAAGACCTTCAGCGGTGGCACTTCGGTTTCCATCCCCAGCGGCTCCAGCAGCGTGAGTTTCACCTACACGGATAACAAATCCGGGACGCCGACAATCACGGCGGCGAGCACGTCGCCGACGACCGTGACCGCCGCCACGCAGCAGGAAACCGTGAATCCGGCGGCGGTCAGCAAGCTGGTGTTCACCACTTCGGCAGTCTCGGTGACGGCCGGCGTGGCTTCCGGCACGATTACGGTGCAGCGGCAGGACCAATACGGAAACCCGAACACGACGGAAGCCTCCCGGACGCTGACTTTGTCGAGTGACTCCACTGGCACCAAGACCTTCAACCCCACCAGCCCGCTGACGATTACCAGCGGCTCCAGCAGCGTGAGTTTCACCTACACGGATAACAAATCCGGCACGCCCACGATCACGGCCGCGAGCACGTCGCCGACGACCGTGTCCGCCGCCACGCAGCAGGAAACCGTGAACCAGGAGGCGGTCAGCAAGCCGGTGTTCACCTTCGTGCCGGCGGACACCACGGTCGAGTGCGACGCCGTGCCGGCGCTGGCCACCCTGATCGCCACGGCGAGTGATAACTGCGGCAGCGCGACGGTGAGTTCCAACCGGACCTCCGGCGGGAGTTGCCCGACGCTGGTGACGAACACCTTTATTGCCACCGACGCCTGCGGCAACACGGCGACCAACTGGCAAGTCATCACGGTGAGTGACACCACCCCGCCGACCTTCACGTTCACCCCGGCGGACGCCACGGTGGAGTGTCTCGGCGACGTGCCGGCGCTGGCGACCT
>CAINDV010001163.1 GCA_903847485.1 uncultured Verrucomicrobiota bacterium | reverse complement strand
GACCACCGCCTCGGCGCACCACGAGCACGCGCCGGCGCTCGCCTCGTTGCTCACTTGGAATTTCCAACTGTTCTCAAAAACCATAATAACAATCTAAACCGCGCGTAGTATAGATCGGGTAGAGCGAGGGCTTCCTGCCGAGCCTTTCCCCCGGCTCCGCAGGAGCGTCGCCCTACCGCTTCGCCAAGGATGGGGTCTTCCAACTGGACGACGTGCGCCCGGTTGGACTGTAGCTGGCGGTTGCCGGACGCCAAATCTTCTTTGACCCCCAGGCCGCCGTGTTCTACGCTCACAGCGTGGTTCACGGTAATCTCAACGTCAGCACTCCGGCGGTTCCGCGCCCGCGGCTTCGCCTGCGCGCGCCGCTGCCGGAGGCTTACACGCGGTTGGCCGGAGAGTTCCTGCTCCGGTTGGTGCGGGTGGTGCAAGGTCTCGGTGCGTTTGCCCTTATCACGCTGGGGGTGCTCCTCCGCAAGGCCGGCCGCGCTGGCCGGGTGATCCGCCCGCTGGTGCGCCGTGAGATCGCGCGCGGCGGGGTGCGGCTGCTGCCAATGTTTCTCTTTCTCGCCGCCGCGCTCGGCTTGGTGGTCATCGGGCAGACCGTGTCGTGGCTGACCCGCTACGGCGCCATCGAGTATCTCGGCACGGTGATGGTGGTGGTGGTGGTGCGGGAGTTGGGGCCGCTGCTGACGGCGATGGTGGTGCTGGCGCGGGTGGGCACGGCGAACGTGGTGGAGTTAGGCACGGCGCGGGCCATGGGCGAGGTCGAGGCACTGGAGGCGCTGGGCATTGACCCGGTGCATTACCTGGTGGTGCCGCGGGTGGTGGGCATGGCGACGAGCCTGTTCGCACTAACGGTGTATATGATACTAGGCGCGCTGGTGAGTGGCTACCTGTGGGCGTTTCTCCAAGATGTGCCGTTGCTGCCCGGCGAGTATTTCCGTCAACTCGCTGTGGCGCTGGGTTGGATGGATTTTCTTCTACTCGCACTGAAGACGGTTGGGTTCGGCGGTATCATTGCGCTGGTGACCTGTTACCACGGTCTGGCGCAACCGCTGCGGTTGGAAGAAGTCTCCGCTGCGACTGTCAGCGCCGTGACGCAGAGCGTGGTGGCTTGCGTGCTACTCGACGCGCTGTTCATGCTCAGTTACCTCGTGCCGCAATGAGTGCCGACGCCCAAGCCGCAGTGATCGAAATGACTGGCATAGCCGCCGCCGCGCTGCGCACCCCGGCGGGGGTCGTGGTCGAAGCGGTGAACTGGCGCGTCGCGCCCGGTGATTACTGGGTTCTCGCCGGCATGCAGAGCACGGGCAAGAGTGATTTCTTGATGCTGGCCGCGGGCCTGACGGCACCGGCGGCGGGCACCTATCTACTGTTTGGCGAGTCTATGCCGGTCTTTGAAGGCGCGCGGCTGGCGACGCGGCTGCGGTTAGGCGTAGTGTTCGAGGGTGGCCAGTTATGCAATGACCTGACGGTCGCGGAGAACGTCGCCCTGCCGTTGCGTTACCACCGCAATCTCACGATGGCGGACGCCGCGAGCCGCGTGGCGGAATTGCTGGCGTGGACGGATTTGACGCGCCGGGCGAACGCCACGCCGGGCTTGCTTTCCCGCGCCGAGCAGCGTCGCGCCGGGCTGGCCCGCGCCTTGATGTTACAGCCGGAGGTGCTATTGCTGGATGGCCCGCTCAATGGTCTGGATGCCCGCCAGACCGCTTGGTGGCTGGGGTTTCTGGACCAACTATCCGCCGGACACGAAGTCGTCGAGGCCCGTCCAATGACGCTGGTGGCAACGACTGCGGCGCTCCGTCCCTGGCGCGGCCACGCCCGGCAGTTTGCGCTGGTCGCGGAGCGCCGGTTCGAGGTGCTCGGCGGCTGGGCAGACGTGGAATGCTCGACGAGCGCCGTCGTCCGTGAGATGCTCCCCGGCGAACCGGCGAAGCTGTAACTCTCCCATGACCATTACGAGACATACGCAAGAACCAGCGCGGAAGCGGCAGCGTTCACGCCGGGCCGGAAGCCGGTGCTACGCCGTCAAGGCTGCCTCAAGCTCGGTTGGGGATGGGGAGGGGCGAAATCCGAAATCCGAAAAGTCCTCGTGTCAGTGGAGTCTCTTTCAACACCCCGGCCGTGGTAGGACGGCGTTCCGGCTGAACCTTGGAAACCCGCGTCAAACGCGGCTTGGCAGGGAGTCCTCCCCCGACCAGGACTCGGTTTGGAAAGCACCACCACCGGCCAGAAGGCTTTTCGGATTTCGGACTTCATCCTTCATCCTTCATCCTTCACCCTTAACTCTCTCATGGCCTTACAAGACCTAACTCCGCAATTGCGCACGCGCCTCAGCCGGTTGGAGCGCGCGGTGGGCTGGTTTGTCATGCTCGCGACGCTGCTGCTGGCGGCGGGCTTCTTCTATTACCTCTATCACACGGCCAAGCGCAAAGGATGGTTCCTCACTAAGGCACCGTATTACACTTACACCGACAACGCTGTCGGACTAAAGGTCGGCGACCCCGTCAAACTAATGGGCTTCGACGCCGGCCGGATCACTTCCATAGCGCCGATGCCGCCCGGCGATGTTTATCACGTCTATGTCGCCTTCGAGATCAACGCGCCCAACTATGGCTATCTCTGGACCGACGGCTCGCGGGTAAAAATCTCCCCCGCCGGTCTGCTGGGCCAACGCGAGATGGAAGTCACCAAGGGGCGCGAGGAGGGCCGGCCCTGCTACGCGACTTACCTTAGCTTTCCGCTGCGCGAAGTCGCCCTTACAGAAGCTCTCGGACTGCCGGACCTGACTAAGTGGCACCTCGCCGCTGAAATCTACGACATGCAAACTAACCTTGTCTACAAGGCCCGCACGCCGCTCTCCAAGGAAGTGCTGGACCACCTCGCCCGCCTGGGTCTGACGAAGGCGCTACTGTTGGACACTCGTGAGCAGCGCCAGTCGTTGACCGCCGTTTGGAATGACGATACTCACGCGTACGAGGCCTTTATCCAGACTAACCCCTACTTTATGATGCCCGAAGAGACGCCCGCGCTCACCGAGCGGCTGGAGCGTATGCTCGCCAAGGCGGAGGCCGCCCTGCCGCGCTTCCTCGCGCTGGCCGCGCCGCTTTCGCAGACCGCCACCAATGCCAGTTCGTTGACCTCGAATCTGAATTTCACCATCCTCAGCGCGCAGCCCGCGATCTCGAATCTTACCTGTCTCACCGAACAACTTCGCGGACGCGGTCAGCTTGGCGAATGGCTGTTACCGACTAACCTGCATAACGAACTAGAAGTCACGCTCACCAACGTCAACGAGACCATTGTTACTGCCCACGCGGCCCTCGCCAGCGCCGATACGAATCTTACCGCCGTGCTGCAAAGTCTCGTCAAGTCGTTGGATGAGCTTTCCGGCATCACCAGCAATCTGCACGCGCAAGTCCGGGCCAACACGAACATCCTCAGTTCCATGTCCGACGCCATCGTCCACGCTGACGGACTGATGCAAGGCTTGAAGCGCCACTGGTTGCTCCGCTCGGCGTTCAAGGAAAAACCACTTGCTAGCACCAACGCTCCGCCTCGTAATCTCCGCTCGCCCAAGGACGCCTCGACCCGGTGAGCCGGTTGCCGGCGGGCGGCCTTCACCAGCCAGGCAGACGTTGCGAATGCGATGGGGGGCAACTGGCCCAATCCTTAGCGAAGTGGTGGGGCGACGCTCCTGCGGAGCCGGGGGAAAGGCTCGGCAGGAAGCCCTCGCCCTACCCGATTTGGCTTTACCAATTGGTGACACACCTGACCTTGTCACTAAGGATTGGAGCAACAGGCCGCGACCGGCTTCTCCTGTAACGGTTGTCCACCAGCAAGCGTCCAAGCCACCCGATGCCTCCCGCAACCATGAGCAACAAACACTCTGCCGCCGCCCGCTTGCTACTTGGGCGATCCTCCGGTTCTGCCTTCGCCGCGCCGCTCACCCGGCGCGATGCCCTGCGTCGCAGCCTGGCCGGCGCAGCGGGACTGTGGCTGGCGGACCAATTCGCGCTGTCGGCGTTGGCCGCGTCGCCGCCTGCCAAGCCTCGTGCCAACGCCAAGGCCAAGTCGGTCATCCAGATCTGGCTCTGGGGCGGCGCGTCGCACCTCGACACCTTTGACCCAAAACCGGAAGCCGGAAACGACTACTGCGGGCCGTTCACCAACCCCATCGCCACGAACGTCGCCGGCATCCGCATCTGCGAACTCCTCCCGCTGCTCGCCAAGCAGGCCGACAAGTATTCCCTCATCCGCAGCATGACGCACGGCATCAACGCTCACGAGACGGCCGCTTACTTCGTCCAGACCGGCCGTCAGCCCGGCGGGCGCGATGTCTATCCGAGCGCCGGCGCGGTGGTGTCGCTCTTCAAGGGTTACGACGCCGGCTACCAAGGGCTGATCCCGCCTTACATCGTGTTGACCGAGCCGCAGGGGCGGTTCTCCGAAGCCGGTTTTCTGGGGTCAAAATTCAAGCCTTTCGCCACCGGCGGCGATCCGGGGCAGGCTCGCTTCGCCGTGGAAGGCGTCGTTGCTCCCGGCGTATCAGACAAGCGGCAGCAGGACCGCCGGGAGTTGCTGCACAAGCTGGATTCGCTGGCCCAGGCCCAGCCCAGCGACCCGCGTTTGGCGGACTCAGCGCTGGCTGAGAAACAGGCTTACGACTTGATCCTCGGCGACGCCGGCAAGGTCTTCGATCTTTCGACGGAAAAGGACGATCTCCGTGAGCGCTACGGGAAGACCACGTTCGGGCAATCCTGCCTGGTGGCGCGACGGTTGGTGGAGCGCGGCGTGCCTTACGTGACGATCAACTACAAAGGCTGGGACACGCATAAGCAGCACTTCCAGACCATGCGCCGGAAGCTGCCGGAGTTGGATAAGGGCCTCGCCACGCTGCTCCAGGATCTCGCCGAACGCGGCCTGCTGGACAGCACCATCGTCTGGTGCTGTGGCGAGTTTGGTCGCACGCCGAAGATACTCTGGGAGCCGCCCTGGAGCGGCGGGCGCAATCACTTCGGTCCCGTGTTCTCGGCGCTGGTGGCGGGCGGCGGTTTCAAGGGCGGCCAAGTGATCGGCGCTTCCGACGCGAAAGGTGAAACCGTCAAGGACCGGCCCGTTTATCCGGTGG
>CAINDV010001162.1 GCA_903847485.1 uncultured Verrucomicrobiota bacterium | reverse complement strand
CGCAGCGGCAACGTGTTCTCGGCGGACCTCAGCGCCAACCAATGCGGCCTCGGCGTTGAAGCGGGTGGCCCGGCAGTTTGGTTGCGGCTCTGCCGCGCTATGTCTTGGCGTTAAGAATGTCGCGTGCCGGCACGCGGGGTGCCCAAAGTGAGAACGGAGAACAAACCTGGGCGCCTCCCTGGCGCGAACTTACCAGCCCTTTGCTGACGCTTAGCCGTAGCCATGCAGTTGAACCAACCACGGATTTCACGGATGACACGGATAGGCAAGGTTTGGCAAGAGTTCTTGGCTTTGGCCAGCCAGTTACTATCTGGTGACTCAACCAAAGCGGAAACAACCACCGTTCCGCCCTTTCCCATCCGTGTCCTCCGTGAAATCCGTGGTTGGTCCTCTGAATAGTGACGCTGATTATTGGCTGCAACTGATCCGCCTGCCTACCGCTGCCGGATTATCTTGGCCCCAAACTGTAGTTTCCGCCCGCAAACAGTCCCTGGCCGATATCTCGGACGTCGCACTGCGCAAGCGTCTGCGGACCCGCGAGCCGTGGTTACGTTCCCTCACAGCGAAAATGACTGACCTCGACGAGACGGGCGTCAGCCAATGTTTGTCTCCCGGACGTCGCCTCCGTGCAGTGAACGCCACCACCGGCGAAGAGCAAGGCGGTGCGGGAACGGACTGGCGGGGCCATAACACGTTGCGCTGGCCGGATTTGAGCTGCGACTTTTTGAACTGACCGATGCGCACGGCGGCGAGACCTTCCGGCGAATACCCGTGCAGCGTGGGGCTCTGTGGCTGGCAAAGCGGGGCTCCAGCAATGCGGCGGGAGGGGCCGTGTTAGGGCGTTGGAACAGCTTCAGCTTTCCGTTGAAAACAGCCGAGGGGAACCCCTTTGAGACGCTCCAGAAATTGACCCAAAGGCCCAAGCGTGGCACCCGGGAAGGGACGCTTCAGGCTTTCAAGCCACTGGTATCAAATGTCCAGCGCTCGGCAGTTTGGAGCATTTCCTTCCACGTCACTTCGCCCTGCCGGTCGGCGGCCAGGCGGCCGAGGATGCCGGTGAGGTTGCTCCGCACGCTCGGAGCGACAGTGGGGTTAGAGTAATCGCCTTTGGTGATCGCGTCGTGGAACGCGGCGATGTTTAGCTCCGTGCCTTTGGCATAGAGGCTGTTGGAGTCGCTGTTGAAAATGTCCTCGCGGCTGCGCAGCCAAACCTTGCCGGAGTAATGAGTTTCCGCCGTGCCGGTCAGGCCGTGAGCGCGCACCATGATGTCGTCGTAGCCGTAGCCCACTTGCTTGGAACTGAAGGTCACGACCAGGTCGTTAGGATAAAAGAACAGCACCGCGAAGTGATCGCGGCAATCGCCCACAAACGGCCGCGCCCGCCCGGCCGCGCCGTAGGCTTTGAGTGGTTCGGCGTTGGCGAACCACGACGCGACATCCAGCGCGTGAATGTTCTGCTCGACGATCACATCGCCAGACAGCACGCGGTCCACGCCCCAGGTGCGGAGGCGCACTTCCGGGTCGCTGGAACTCTTACGCAACTCGTCATCCCATCCCTGAAATATCAGGTTCGTCTGGTATTCGGCGTAGATGGAAACCAAGCGGCCCAGGTCGCCTTGGTGAACGCGGCGGACGGCTTCCTGGTAAGCCGGGTGGGCGCGTGTCTGGAAGTCCACGAGGAAGACCTGTTTCTTTTGCGCCGCGAGTTTCGCGCTTTCCGCGATCAAGAGCGCGCCGGGCACGTCCACGGCGGCGGGCTTGGCCAGATAGACATGTTTGCCGGCGGCCACGGCGGCGGCGGCTTGCTCCGGATGGAAATACGGCGGCGACTCGATGACTACGGCGTCCAGCTTGAGATCCAGCAACTTACGGTAGCCGGACAGGCCGGAGAAACAGCGTTCCGCAGGCAGGTTGTGTTTCTTGGCGAGTTCAGCGGTTTGGCCGGAGAAGTAATCTGCCCCAGCTACGACGTTGAAACGTCCGCTGGCGGCGAACAAGTCGGCGATCCACCGCCCGCGTCCGCCGCAGCCGATGAGGCCGAGGTCGAGCTTCGGGCCGGCGGTCTGGCTGTGCGCGAGTTGAGGTTGCAGCAGCGTGGCCCCGAGCGAGGCGGCACCCGCGCGGACCAGGAATTGGCGGCGAGTGAGATCGAGACTGCCGGCGGTGGTGAGGTCTAAGTTTGTGTTCATGTTAGTACTTGATTGAGGGCTGCGCTATACTCCTACAGGAGACAGCTTGGCAGATTGTTATTCCGGTCATCGTAACGGTTGTTAAAATGCCAGCGGAACTGGTGATGCCGCACTGAATTTGTCGAGATCGGTTTCATTAGCTCACAATCCTTCTTGCAGGCGCACTCGATGGAAAGGGTGGGCCGGTGCCAGTGCAATCGGGTCACACGCCTGGGTATGAGCCCGGATCTGCGAGCCTATGATTTGGTTTTTATGTTTCAATTTGTTCGACCGCGTCGCGAAGCAGTCCGCCCCTACGCAGCGTTCATCTGCTGCCGGAGTGTAGCGAAATCGCGCCCCGTGGCCAGCACTTTCTTGATGAGGTGTCGTGTAGTTTTCAAAGCAGGAATGTTTTGCAGTTACGGCTTAGTTGGGTGACCGTCGGCCGCTGGCGTCGCGCTTGCCGGTCGCGGCCTGTGGCTGGGTGGTCTCGATCCGTGCGACGCGCACGGCGCTGTGGAGTCCGTGGCGGATGATAAGTTCACGGACCCGCTGCTCGCGCGCGTGCCGGGTAAGGCGGCCGAACTCGCGCGGACTAAGGCCGGTGACTTGGCGGAAACGACGATAGAAGTTCGCCAGGTTGCTGTAGCCGCAAGCAAAGGCCGCTTGGGTGGTGTTCGCTTTCCCGGCGGCCAGACAGGCACAGACGTTTGCCACGCGCAGTTCGTTGAGGTAACACTGAAAGGTGCGCCCCGTCTGCGCCTTGAACCACCGGCTGAACGCCGGGGGTGACATTCGGGTGGCCCGCGCACAGTGCGCCTGACTAAGTGGTTCGCACGCCCGCTGCCGGATGAGCGCCAGCACTTCCACCAACCGCGCATCCATCCCCGCCGCCGCATTCGCTGGCGACGGATTCAGCAGGCGGCGTGGCAGCCCCAGCAAACGGCGGAAGATGTCCAGCAGTTCCACGGTGGCTTCCAGCGTGTAAGGAGGCCGGCGGGCGAGCGCTTCGATGCGCCGGCCGACCTCCCAGCGCGGCGGGCCGAGGAACTGCGCGCCGCGTTCCGCCTCGGTAAAAAGCGCCTGTAGGTTCTGTAACTCCGGCAGGTGCCAGAAGGCCGGTCCCCACAACTCCGGCTGGAGGTGGATGACGGTCCAGACGCACGCGCCCCGCCAGTCACTCGTTGACGCCCAAGCGTGCGGCAGGCCGCTGCCCAGCAACACCAAGTCACCCGCCGCGAATGTCTCCACGTCCGCCCCCACATAGCGCAGTCCGCCGCCCCGCCGAATCCAGACCAGTTCGATTTCCGTATGAAAGTGCCAGACGAAGTGAAAGGCCCGTTCGCGGTAGCGAGTGACGAGGAAAGCATGGCTCTTCGCCTCGAGGAGCGGGACGTGGCAAGGCACCTGCCCGGCCAACGGCACGCCGCCGGCCAGGATCGGTTGTCGGGCAGATTTCATTATAGGAGGACAGGTTAAGCCAGTAGCCACAATTTGCAATACAGTAGAAGCGGCGCGGGTCGCGTTTGGTCTATTCTTTCACCGTCACAACGAAATCAAACATTCAACACCTAGTCATCAAACTATGAAAATGAACAAGTCCTGTCGGTTCTTGCCGTGCGGGGGAGTTACTCTCTCGACTCTCCTGGCGGCCGCCTGCACCGCGCCCGCGGCCAGCCTCTTCACCACCGCCTCCCCGTTGCCTAGCCCAATGTTGGCGCGGGCCGAAGGTCCCTACACGATCGGTAATTCCTTCACGGTGGGCAGCCTGCCCATGGTCGTGGACAAGCTGGGGGCGATGGATACCCTCGGCAGCTTTCCCTGGCTGGGCAGTGATGGCTTTGTGGCTGGATCCATCCAGGTGGGCCTTTGGACCGCCAACGGAGCTACCCTGCTGGCTTCTGCGACGGTGTCTTCGTCGGACCCAATTGACGGCTTCTACCGTTACTATACGCTTCCGGTGCCCGTCACACTTTCGGCCAACACAACCTACCTGATCGGGGCGCGTGTGGGTGCCGGCATCGAGTGGTTTCTGGATGCCAATCTGAATGCCGTCGTGACTGCGGATGCCGGAATCACCGTGGCTCAAGCGGGCTATGCCACCGGCGAGGTGCTGGCGGCACCGGTCAACAACGGTAGTAATCATGCCCGCCGCTGGGCGGCGGCAAACGCTACATTCTCGACGAACGCCACGCCGGTCGCGCCGACTATCTCTACGCAGCCCCAGAGCGCGACCCGGTTGCAGGGGGATGCAGTCACCTTTGCGGTGGCGGCCGGCGGTGTGCCGACGCCCACTTATCAATGGTACAAGGACAGCACGACCTTCCTGACGGGTGCCACTAACTTGATTCTCACGCTGACCAATCTCCAGGTGGCCAACGCCGGCAATTACCGTCTCACAGCCACTAACAGCTTGGGCAGCGTCACCAGTAGCAACGCCCTGCTCACGGTGCTCAACCCTCCGCTCGACACCACCACCAACCTGCTCACGCATCTCACGTTTGACGAAACCACCGGACTAACAGCGGCCGACTCGACCACCCACGGAAACAACGGCGCGCTCCAGGGATTTCCCGGCGATGACACGCAGTGGGTTGCCCAAGGCCACATCAATGGGGCCATTCACTTCCTCCCTGCCAGCAGCGGCTATCAGACCGTGACTCTCGTGCCCGACTTTGCCGGCACGTTTGACTTTTCCACCAACCTCGCCTTCACACTCTCCGCGTGGTTCCGGGGATCGAGCGCCCAGGTGGATGGCGCTTCGGTCATCTGCAAAGGGTTTGGCTACGGCTACGAGCAGTATTGCTTCGACGTGTATCAGGGCAACTTCCGCTTCTACTGCCGGGACGCGGCGCGGAACGCCGTGGTACTCAACACACCGACCGAGTTGAACGGGACTTGGCAGCATGTGGTAGTGGTCTTTAGCCAGCCGTTGAACATCTTGAAATTCTACCTCAACGGAACCCAAGTAGCCTCAGCCACTCCGCCTGCCTCGCTCTACTCCAACCCGCACGATGTCAGCATCGGCTCGCGGGAACTCTCTGCCACCGGCGCGACCGGTTACGATCTGCCTCTGGTGGGTGACATAGATGACGTGCGCATCTATGGTCGGGCGCTCACCACGGCCGATGTGCTGGCCATCTATAACGAAGCCCCGCTGCCGGTTTCGATACTCCAGCCACCGCAAAGCGCGAATCTCTTTGTTGGCGAAACCCTGCGCCTGACTGCGGCCGTGGACGGCACCCGGCCCATAGTCTGGCAATGGCTCAAGAACGGGGCCACTCTCGTCGGTGCGGTCGCCAATAACCTGATTATCACCAATGTGCAGACCAGCGACGCCGGCAGTTACCGCTTGGTAGCGGCCAATGCGGCCAACGCCGTTACCAGCGCCGTGGCCACCGTCACCGTGACGGCCGTGACCAGTGTCACCAACGGGCTGGGCGGTTACTGGAAGTTTGATGAAACCAGCGGCACAGCGGCGGCGGATGCCTCCGGCCTGGGCAACCCGGGCACGACAATGAATGTCGCCGGTGATAACTCGCAATGGGTCGCGGGCAAGATCGGCAGTGCCATGAAGTTCAGCGGCCCGACCGCCCTTTCGGAATATGTCATCATGCCCACCTGGCCCAAGGCGTTGAATGGCACGATGACTTTCTCGGCCTGGGTATGGGCGGATGCCCGCCCCGACCGGGCGCGCATCGCCTGCGGCGGCTCCGGAGTGGACAGCATCGGACAGTTCCTTTTTACCCAGAGCACGACGACCAGCGACTTGCGGGGCTATGTGGAGACTTCTGGCCGCGCCACTGTCAGCGCCCAGGAAGGTGCTCTGTTTCCGACCAACAGTTGGCAGCACGTCGTGCTGGTGGCTGACGGGACTACGCTGCGGGTCTATCGCAACGGCATACAGGTTGCCACGAACGCCTATGACGGCACACTCTTTAATCCTACCAATGCCCTGAGTCTCGGCGCGCGGTTGAATGCGGATGACACCGCCGTTGAGTCCGGCGCGTGGGAAGGTAAGTTGGACGACGCAGCCTATTGGACGCGCGGCCTGTCCAACGCCGAAGTGTTCGCGCTGTATGCCGCCGGGGCGAATGGCCTGCCACTGACCCAAGCGGACGCCTATAAGAACTCGCCGCCCCTGATTACTCAGGCTCCGACCAGCGCCACGGTGCTGGCGGGCGACAACGTCACGCTCTCGGTCCAGGCCGCCAGTCCTTTGCCTATGTCCTATCAATGGAGGCATAACTCGCTGCCGGTGCCGGAGGCAACTAACACCAGCCTCACCTTTTCCTGGGTCACGCCCGGCGACGCAGGTAACTACACAGTGGTGGCGAGTAACCCCAGCGGGAGTGTCACCAGTGCGCCGCCGGCAGTGCTGACCGTGAACAACCCGGCGGTGGATTTGGCCGGCGGTTTGGTGCTACACCTCAAGTTGGACGAGGCTGCCGGCTTCGCGGCCACGGATGCCACGACTAATGCGAACAACGGCGTACTGCTTAACTTCCTCGACCCGATTCCGACTAACTGGGTCGCGGGTGTGTTGGGCGGCGGCTTGCGGTTCAACAGTGGGGCGGGTGCCGACAATCAGGTCGTGATGGTTAATCATTCCGACAGCCTGGACTTCTCCACCACGTCGGCCTTCACGCTTTCCGCCTGGGTCAAGGGGCCGCCGCAGGCGGAGAACGCCGGGATCCTTTGTAAAGGCTTCGCGGGCGGCGGCGAGGCGTTTAGCGTGGATATCCAGTCTGGTGCCTACCGGTTCTACGTCCGCGATGCCGCCGCGGTGGGCACTGTCGCTCAATCAACGGTCATGCCCGACAACACCTGGCAACTGTGGGTGGCGACGCATGACGGGGCCGCTGGGCGGATGAAACTCTATGTCAACGGCGCGGAAGCTGCCTCCGGAACCCCCGCCGCTTCAATTCAGTCCGTGGTGGAACCGGTGGACCTCGGCTGCCGCCAGGCCGTGGGGGGTGGTTACAACTATCCATTCCTGGGCACTATGGACGATGTCCGCATCTATAACCGTGCGCTCACGCCGATGGAGCAACGGGCACTCTACGAGGCCGTGGTGCCGCCGCCCGTATCCCTGACGGTGACGCCCTCCGGCGGTGGCTTGGTGATTAGTTGGCCGGCGGCGGCCAGCGGATTTACTCTCGAAGCCGCGCCCGTGGTGCCAGCGGCCACCTGGACCAATGTGCCCGGCGTCGTCAACAACAGCGTGACGATTATCCCGACCGGCGGCAGCCAGTTCTACCGGCTGCGAAAATAGTGGCTGGTTAAGTTGGGCAGGTTGAGTTAAGTTGGGGCGGGCGGCCCGCGTGGGCTGGCCGGTCTTGCTTAAAGAACGCTGAATTAACAAGTTCACCATGAAACTGAGATACTCTTCCGGATGTGACCAACCGGTGCGTCGGGCGGGCTTTACCCTGATCGAACTGCTGGTGGTCATTGCCATCATTGCGATCCTCGCCGGGCTGCTACTCCCGGTGCTGGGTCGGGCCAAGATGAAGGCCTATGGCATTTCGTGCATGAGCAATCTCCGTCAACTCCAGATCGCGTGGATACTCTACGCGGACGATAACCAGCAGCGCGTAGTATCCTCCGGCTACCAGTATCCCGTCGAAGCCACCGCCTGGGTGAACGGCTGGCTGGATTTCAACGCCGGCAACGCGGATAACTGGGATGAGTCCACCTTGAAGGATCCCAATCGCGCCCGGTTCGCGCCCTACCTACAGAGCACGGCGGTGTATAAGTGCCCGGCGGATCGCAGTGTAGTCGCGGGCAAGCCGCGCATCCGTAGTCTGTCCATGAGCCAGGCCTTCGGCGGTCCTGGTGACTGGCTGGATCCGGCCGGCTTTGGGGCGAATGCCACGTCCAAGAAATACCGGACTTATTACAAGACGAGTGACATGACTTCGCCCGGCCCGGTGAACTTGTGGTTGCTATTGGATGAACATCCGGACAGCCAGAACGCTGGGGGTTTTGGCAACACCATGGTGGAGGCGGTGAACGGCAGCGACGCCCGTATCGTGGATTTCCCGGCCAGTTTCCATGGCGGTGCCGGCGGGGTGGGCTTCGCCGACGGGCATGCGGAGATTCGCAAATGGGTGGACGCCCGGACCCGGCCGCCGGTGAAATACAACAGTGCCCTGCAACTCAACGTCGCTTCCCCCGGCAACCGGGACATGATCTGGTTGTCGGAACGCTCTTCCGTTCGGCGATGAGACAGGCCGGGAACCAAGGAAGCCGCCGCGCTGGAAGGGATCGAACTCCAAGACCAGATATGCCTGACCGTGAACCTATCTCCGGCATGATGACTTCCAAACAACGCCTTCGCTGCGCGCTCGAACGGTGCCAACCGGATCGCCTGCCAGTCACGACGCATCACTTGATGGATTCGTTCCTCCGCCACTATCTAGGCGGGGCTTCTGCGCGTGAGTTCTTCGATCGTTTCGGCTTGGATGCAATTCATTGGGTGGTGGCGCATCGCCCGAACGAAGCGGCAGACGAGTATTACGATCCACTCCAAGGGCCGCCCGGTTTCTTGGAAGCGCGCCGGGTAGTGACCGACCAGTGGCGGGTGTATTCCGAAGCTATCCTTAGTCAGGAATGGCCCACCAAGCGGTTCCGGTTTGTGACTCCCAACCGGGAACTCTCCCTGGTTCTTCAGTCGAATGAGCACACTTCCTGGGTGACGGAACATCTTATCAAGGACAAGCGCGACATTGACCTGCTGGGCGAATTCATGACCGCGCCTAAGTGCGACGTGGTGGCCGTGAATCACGCGGCGGCGGAGTTCGGCGAGCGCGGTTTCGTCCGCAGTCATGTATGCTGCTTCGATGTCTTTGGCCAGCCGGGCACCTGGCAGGACGCGGCCTGTCTGGTGGGCATCGAACGGCTCATTCTTGAAGCGCATGATGATCCCGCCTGGGTGCATCAGCTCCTGCAAATCCTCCAACACCGCAAGCTCACTTACGCCCATTCGCTCCAAGGCGCGGCCTTCGATGTAATCGAGTTCGGCGGCGGCGACGCTTCGTCCACGGTCATCTCCCCGCGGCTCTTTGACGAGTTCGTTGCACCCTACGACACACCGATCATAGCCGCGCTGCATGAAGCGGGTCAGCGCGTGGTCTATCACACCTGCGGCGGGATGATGCCGCTTCTGGAACCTATCGCTGCGATGAAGCCTGACGCGATGGAGACCTTCACGCCGCATGGCATGGGTGGGGATGTGGATCTCGCCGAAGCCAAGCGCCGCATAGGCGACCAGGTTTGTATGATTGGTGGATTCGACCAATTCCATTTCTTCACCGGCTGCACGCCCGCGGAAACCCGCGCTGAAGTGCGGCGTTGTTTCGAAGCGGCGGGTGCCGGTGGTGGATTCATTCTCAGCCCGTCGGACCATTTCTTCGAGGCTGACCTGACGCTGCTCGAAGCCTTTGCGGATGAAGCCCGAAAATGTTCTTACCGATGCTCTCTATGACGACTCACTACCCAACTAATCCTAGGCTGACTCTGCTACGCTACTTCTGCCGTCGAGGGTGGTGCCAGCTTACTTGCTGGGCGCTGACCGCCGCAACCGCCATGGCTGCGGAACTAAGCATTGAGCGGCTTGAGCCAACGCCGCTTTTTCCCCAGCCCGCTGAAGGCCAGCCGTTGCGGCAACGGGCACGACTGTATCTGGATAATCCTGGCGTGCCGTTCACGGCCAGCGTGCGCATCGCCGTGGGCAACGCGGCTCCATACACCGAGGCACTGGGCCAAGTGTCGGCGGGGAAGTCCACCAACCACATCCACCTCACAGACATCGCCGCGCCGACACTAATATCAATCGAGGTTCTAACAAAGGATGGCAAATCGCTCGCCTCACAGAAACTCGACTGGCAGCCCCAGAAGAAATGGAACATATACAATGTTTCCTATTCGCATCACGACCTAGGTTTTGGCAATTATCCGCATCGCCTGCGAACCGAAATCCGGCACGCCAATATCGAGCGTCCGTTGCAGTATTGCACCGAGACTGATGGCTGGGATGATGATAGTAAGTTCCGGTTCGTGATCGAGACCAGCGAGCCGATTACCAGTTTCCTAGCAACACATAGCGCCGCGGACGCGGCGGAATTGGCCCGCCGAATCCGGGAAGGGCGCATCCAAGTCGGTGGCGTTCTGGCGACCGTCAATACGGAGCAACTCGGTCACGAACTAATGGCACGCCTGTTTTACTTATCCGGGCGCCACACGCCGGACCTGCTGGGCGTCCCGAGTGGGCGCACGGCGCTCATTGATGACGTCATCGGCCTGACCTGGCCCTTCGCCTCCGCGCTTAAGGACGCCGGTATCCCCTATCTTTTTCATGGTTACAACGGCTGCGGACGTTGCCTCAAGCCGGCCATGTTCGCCCCGGTCTTCTATTGGCAAGGACCAGACTTGGACGCGCGCTCGAAAACATTGGTGCGGTCGGTCGCTTATGGCGGATATGCCGGAGATTTGTTGGGCGAGGCCAGCCCAGCCTGGATTGAGAAAGCGATCAACACCTTGGGGAAGAGTTGGCCGTATAACACCTTATTGCTCCAAGAGGGCACCGACTTCCAGTTAGTCACCCGTGACAACGCCAACAAAATCCACGATTGGAACAGCCGTTTCCGCTACCCGCGCCTCGTCTGCGCCACTTTGGATAGGTTCTTCGACGCCATCGCTGCCCAAGCCACTCCCGCCCAGATCAAGACCTTCGCCAAAGACGGCAATAATCAGTGGGCCGACCAGGACGCCACCGATGCCTGGTTGCTGGGGCGCGCCCGCAAGCTCGGCGAAGCCATCCCGGCGGCTGAGAAGTTCGCCACCATCGCCGGCGCGCTGGCCGGAGGCAGTTATCCTTGGACCGATCTCTATCAGGCTTACCACCGCCTTCTGCTCTATCACGAGCACACCGATGCGATTGACGTCATCGCACCACAACGTGAGCGTATGCGGCAGTATGAAACCGAGTTAGTCGAAAATCGGGAAATGGTCCTGGAAGGGGAAGAGTTCTGCCGACAGGTCTCCGATGGCGCGCTGGAAAAACTCGCCAGCCTGGTCACCACCAGGTCCGACCGTAACTTGATTGTATTCAATTCACTGCCGCGTGCCCGTACCGATGTGGTACGATTCGACTCCAAAGTCCTGGGCGACGCGTTCCGAATCTCTGACGACGCCGAGGGCAAGGAAGTTCCC
The DNA here is from genome assembly GCA_903847485.1 of uncultured Verrucomicrobiota bacterium. Lineage (GTDB taxonomy): Bacteria > Verrucomicrobiota > Verrucomicrobiia > Limisphaerales > JAJXZI01 > CAINDV01. The sequence continues at coordinate 11,175 of CAINDV010001162.1, read as the reverse complement.
CATCAGGTTTTGCAGGCCGGCCACAGCGTCTTCATCGCTCACGACGTTCCGGCGATGGGTTACAAGAGCTTCTCCCTGGTCCCTGCGCCCGGCTCCGGGAAGCCCGCAGAGTCGCCGAAAGATAACCGTCTCGAAAACCAGTTCTATCGGCTGACCTTTAACCCGCAGACCGGCGCGTTGACTAGCATCTGGGATAAGGACTTGGGCGTCGAACTGGTGGATCAGTCGGCCCCTCACCAATTCAATGAGTACCTGTATGAGCGGATCGAAAAATCCGCGGCGCAGGTCACTTCAGTTTGGTACCGGGTTCTATCGGCCCAACTTTCCGCCACGGCTGGGCCGGTGGCTGACCTCATGACTGTCACCGCGGCACCTAGAGGGGTGGAGAGCCTAACTCAAACGATCCTGCTCTACCACGATCTGAAGCGAATTGATTTCGGGCTTGACCTGGTCAAATCGCCTTCGGGCAGAACCAGCCGCATGAGTAACATGGACTTGGTGAACAAGGAATCCGTTTATGTGGCGCTGCCCTTGGCGGTGCCGGATTTTCGCTTCAAACATGAACTGCCCGGAGGTGTCGCGGAACCAATCCGCGACCAATTCGACGGCTCCTGCACCGCCTTTTACGCCGTCCGGCATTTCACAGACGTCTCGAACGACCGCTTCGGCGTCACCGTCTCGGCGGTGGAAAGCTCCTTGGTGGAATACGGTTACCCACGGTCCTGTCCCCTCGTTGGAGGCCGCGAACAGGAGTTTGAACAGGAGATGACTTACCCCGCTACGAGCCGGCTTTACCTGTATCTTCTGAACAACATGTTTAGCGTCAACATCCGCTGGGATCAGCCCGGCCCGCTGCACTTCTCTTGGTCACTCCGCAGCCATGCCGGCAACTGGCAGCAGGGCAAGGCGGATGAGTTTGGCTGGGACGTGCATAACCTGCTTCTGGCCCGGCTCGCCACCGGGCGAAAGGAAGGTCCGCTGCCCGGTAGCTCCGGCTTTGTGAGGATAGATGTTCCCAATGTAGCCTGCACGACTGTTAAACCCGCCGAAGCCAACGGCCAAGGTTACATCCTTCGGTTTCACGAGACCCAGGGCAAAGAGACGACTGCAACCGTTACGCTGCCTTTCCTGGGAAAGCTCGCCACAGCGGTTGAAACAGACTTGGTCGAAAACAACCTGCCTAATTCGCTCGCGGTGGGCAGCCATAGCGAACTGAGCATTGCTCTAAGGCCGTTTGGCGTGAAGACAATCCGTGTGGTCTGTGCTCCGAAGGATGGTTCGGCGGCGATTCAGGGGCTGACAACCGCCGCCCTTTCCGACATGCAAATCAGACTCGCCTGGCAGGCGCAACCGCAGATCAGCCATTACCGCATTTATCGCGGGGATACCCCGGACTTCAAACCTTCTTTACTTAGCTTAGTTGGCCGCTCCGCCGACCCGGAATGTGTGGACCAGCCACAGCTCAATTACGGCGGTTGGATCAACAACCGCCTGGAGTCTAAGACGACTTACTATTACCGCGTTGCGCCGGTGGACCGAGCGAATAACGAAGGGCCTGTCTCCGCGGCGGTAGCCGGGACCACACTCGCCCCCAGTGAAAAGAACCTAGTCCCTCTGCGAGTCGAGGGCCTGCACGCCATCCCGGTAAGTCCCCTCGCGCCGTTCAACTTCGTCAACCTTCTCTTCCGCACTAGTTGCGAATCGGACGTGCGAAGTTATGAGGTTCACCGCTCCACACAACCCGGTTTCCAGCCCGACAACGCCACCCGCATCGGTGTGGTGGAAGCGGCCGCAGTTATCAAGGGTTCGGGTGCCTACGGCCATGTGCCGATGGATTACCGGGCGGGTGACTACGATCACCTGATGTATGAGGACTCGGAAGTGCAGCCGCTTACCACCTATTACTACCGAGTTAGCGCAGTGGACAGCGCCAGTCAAAAGGGGCCGTTCTCGGCCGAGGCGAGCGCCCGCACCGGGGCCGCGCCGCCCTCGCCCATTAAAGCCACCGCCTCCTCGGTTTACGCTGCGGAATACGGTCCCGAAGGTGCCGTTGATGGATTGCCGGATCCCTCAGCCGCATGGATTTCTAAGCCGTATGGCGGTGGCACCAAAACAGCACCGGGTGACGCATGGCTAGAAGTGGAACTTCGTCGCCCAACCCAGGTGCTGGGGGTAGTTATTGTCGGTGACACCCGGCCAGTGATTCCACTTCAAAAGGCTCTGCGCATTGATCTTCGCGAGGGCTTAGACTGGAAGCTCGCTGCCTATGTGACCAACATCACCACGAAGACCATTCATTGCCGCTGGGATACACCCAGAGCCGCCGAAACGATCCGCGTTTATGTTCCGGCTCGCGACTTGCCTAAGTCTGAGCAAGCTGACATACCGGACGGGGTGGTGCGTGTTTGCGAACTGATGGTGTTGCTCGCCGATGGAACGGAAGTGAATCTGGCCGATCTGAATTGAACTCTACGATTATGAAACGAACCCTGGTAACCTTACTCGTCGTGTCGCGGGCGATGACCTTTGCGGCCTCCGCCGATGTCACCGTCCAAACCGAACAACTCAACCCCGCTGACCCGGCGTGGAACTTCAAGACTATCCCCAGGCCGTCTAAGTCGGACATCGCCGCCGGCGCAAAAGTCACGCTGGTAGGCAATCAGTTCGAGCCGGCGGGGGCCGACGGGGCGGTGTTAGTCAACGGGCGTTTGCCAAATGACAGTTTGGACTTAGCCGAGGAGGCGCTGCTCAGCAACGCCAACGCCAGCGGTGGCAGCCTCGTGATTGACCTGGGCCGCGTGCAGCCGGTCGCAGCGGTGGCGAGTTACTCGTGGCATGAGTGGGACGTGGATCAAGGCTCGCGCGGACCGCAGGTCTATACGCTTTACGGCAGCGGGGCGGAGAATCCCGATCCCAGCAACTTAGTCAGTTGGACTAAGATCGCCGCCGTGGACACGCGACCGAACAAGACCGGTGATAAGTGGAACGGCCAGCACGGCGTCTTTATCCGCGACCCGAACGGGAAGCTGGGACAGTTCCGGCATCTGTTGTTCGCGTTACAACGGACCCAGTCACCCCTGCAACCGAACCCCGGCATGACGGGCACCTTGTTCTCCGAGATAGATGTGCATACCGTCGCCACGCTCGCTCAGGCTGGCGACGCGGCGGTGGCGAAGTCGGCACCTATCGAGCACGTCTGGGTGGTCTTTAAGACGCACCTTGACATTGGTTACACAGATCGGATCGAAGAGGTGCTGAAGAAGTATCGTGTGAACATGATGGACGGCGCGCTCAAGGTGGTGGAGGCGTCGCGCGACTTGCCGCCTGAAAAACGGTTTTCCTGGACGCTGGCCGGCTGGCCGCTGACGTATGTGCTTGGCCCACAGCAAGACCCGGCCCGGCGAGTACGCATCGAACAGGCGGTTCGGGAAGGTGCCATCGCCTTCCACGCGCTACCGTTCACCACCCACACCGAGACGCAGGACTTGGAGGACTTAGTGCGCGGACTGGGCTACTCGACGCGCCTCGCCCAGGAGTATGGCCGCCCACTTCCCATCGCGGCCAAGATGACGGACGTTCCCTCGCACTCTTGGGTCATGCCCACACTGCTGGCCAATGCCGGCGTTAAGTTTCTACAACTAGGCTGCAATGACACCAGCGCCTATGTGCATGTGCCGCACCTCTTCTGGTGGGAAGGCCCCGACGGTTCGCGCATTCTCTGCAATTACACGCGGGTCTATGGTTCCGGCCTGACCGCGCCCCGCGACTGGCCCAGCAAGAATTACCTGGCTATGGTGATGACTGGTGACAACCACGGACCGCCGTCAGCCGCCGAGGTGGATAACTTGCGCGAGCAGGCGGTGAAGAGTTTACCCGGCGTCCAGGTCCATTTCGGTACGCTGGATGACTTTGCCAAGGCGGTGATAGCTGAGCATCCTGAACTGCCAGTCGTCCGTGCCGACATGCCGGACACTTGGATTCACGGCTGGCTCTCAATGCCGCTGGAGGCGAAGGCCGCCCGCCAGTTTCGCGCGCTCGAACCGGCGCTTGATGCACTCGACACACAACTCCGCGCCTGGGGATTGACGCCCGGCCCGCTGGCACCTGCGCTCGCCAAGGCTTATGAGCAAAGCGGGCTTTTCAGCGAGCATACCTTCGGCCCATTTGGACCGAATGGCGGTTCGTGGAACAGCGGCACGCCGCGCTACCTCTACGGCGACGCTTGGAAGACGGCTTACGCACGCGGTGCCTACCGGAAGTACGAGCAGGCGTTCGACGACAAACGCGCCTTTGCGCACAAGGCCGGTGAGATAGTGCGCCGCGAACTTACTGGGCGGCTCGACCTTCTCGCTAAGTCCGTGAACGCCGACGGAAGCCGCGTGGTGGTGTTCAACGCGCTGCCGTGGGTGCGGTCGGGTGTGGTCGAAGTCTCTGGTAAGCCGGGTAAGCTCATCTTCGCTGAGAGCGTGCCGGCTGGGGGCTATAAGACCTATCCGACGGATCAGTCGGATAGGACGGATCAGTCCGATTCCAACACCACCCTTGACACTCCGTTCTACAAGGTCACCTTTGACCTTAAGCGCGGTGGCCTCGCGTCACTCGTGGACAAGCAAAGCGGCCGCGAGTTGGTGGACCAAGCCAGTCCCTACGCCTTGGGCCAGTTCCTCCACGAACGCTTCGACCACCAGCAAATGCTCGCTTTTCACAACGCCTACGGCCGGCCCGGTTACTCTTGGGGGAAAGGTGACCTGCCGAAGGGAACTGCCTACGCCGCGCTGACTCCGTCGGCATGGAGCCTCACCGTCCAACACACCACCGTGGCCGAGGTCGCCACCCTGACAGCCGCCGATACGCTCGGTTTGGCAAAAGGCATCGTGCTGGTCTTCAGCTTGCCTCGTCACCAGCCGTACGTGGACGTCGAGTGGCGTGTGACCGATAAGACGCCCGACCCGCTGCCGGAAGGTGGCTGGCTTTGTTTCCCGTTTGCGGTCACGCAGCCGCAATTCCTGCTGGGCCGGCTGGGCGGCCCGATTGATCCGGCGAAAGACATCATCGTAGGTGCCAATCGCCATTACTTCTGCCTCAACACTGGACTTACTATCACCGGCCAGGACGGCGCTGGCATTGGCCTCTGCCCACTAGACTCGCCTTGTGTGAGTCTCGACGAGCCGGGGTTGTGGAAGTTCTCTCTCGACTACCTGCCGAAGAAGCCGACGGTCTTTGTCAACCTCTATAACAACAAGTGGAACACTAACTTCCCGGAATGGCAGGGCGGCTCGTGGTCCAGCCGCGTGCGCCTATGGCCGACCGGCCGGAACTCCGACACGGCGAAGTCTCTTATAGTTCCGTCGTGGGAAGCACGCCTTCCGCTACTCGCCGCTGTGGCCGACGGCCCGGCGGGTAAGTTACCGCCAACGCAAGCCGGCCTGAGTGTCTCGCGTTCCGGCGTTCTCGTCACCGCGTTCGGTCCGAACCCGGACGGCGCGGGGATATTCTTGCGGTTATGGGAACAAGCTGGCCAATCCGGAGCTTGCACCGTGCAATTGCCCGCGAATCTGAAGGCGCGAGCCGTTCAGCCGGTGAACTTGCGCGGTCAACCTGACGGCCAGCCTATCGCGGTCAGGGACCAACAGTTCGCCGCGACGTTGCGCGCCTATGCCCCGCTCAGTTTCATGATCCAGGAATAGGAATCCCAACCATGCGCTCACTCGAACGAGTCCGAAACCTGATCGCCGGCCAACCCGTAGACCGCCTGCCGGCGCAACCCATGATCATGATGCTGGCGGCCAAGCACATTGGCGTGTCTTTCCTCGACTACACCCGCGACGGACGACTGATGGCGCGCGGCCAACTCTCCATCGCCAAGGACTTCGACATTGATTGCCTGCTAACTTGCTCCGATCCTGCGCGTGAGGTCGCGGACATTGCCGGGGAAGGCAGCCTGGAGTGGCTTCTGGACCAAGGCCCAGTCATCAATGAAGAGAAGGCGGCACTGACTGACAAGCTCCGGCTCTGTGAATTCCGCGTGCCGGACCCGTTCGGCGGCGGGCGGATGCACGATCGCATCAAGGCCATTGAACTCATGCGGCATGAAGTCGGCCAGGAGAAATCCATCGTCGGTTGGGTGGAAGGTCCGCTCGCCCTGGGCGCGGAGTTGCGCGGCCTGAGCCGGATCATGACTGACTTTTACGACGATCCTATCTTCGTGGAGGACTTGCTGGATTTCACTGCTGCTGTAGCTATGAGTTATGCCGAAGCTCAGATCCAAGCTGGCGCTGACACCATTGGGATGAGCGACGCGGCGGCAAGCCTGATAGGGCCGAAGCACTATGCGCGGTTCATCCATGCCCACCAGCGGCGAGTCTTCAGAGACATCAAGGAGCGGCACCCGGAAATCCTCACCCGGCAACACATCTGCGGGCAGACCGGCCCTTTGCTCCAACTCATGCAGCAACTCTCGGTGGACATCTGTGAACTGGATTATCCCGTGGACCTGGTACAAGCCAGGCAAGCCCTCGGCGACAAGGTTATTAGTGGCAATGTCTCCACCGTTACCACGCTTCTAAGTGGCACCCCGGAAGAGGTGTATGCCGCCGCGGGTCAGTGCCACACCGCCTGTGGGCGGAACTTCATCGTCGGCTCCGGCTGCGAAGTGTCGCCTCTAACCCCGCCGGAGAACCTTCGCGCCCTGGTCCGCTATGGCCAGGAACATGCCTAAACCATTCAGCTACTTTACCAATATGACCTCACGCGAACTTATCAAACGCCTCATCACCCGGCAGCCTGTACCACGGTGCGGATTCTGGCTGGGCAACCCGCACGCCGACACCTGGCCTATCCTGCACCGGCATTTTGGCACCACCACCGAGGAGGAGCTGCGCCGTCAACTCGGCGATGACGTGCGCTGGATTTGTCCCCAGTTCTATCCTGATGCCTATCACGATCCTGACGGTCGTGGCCTATTTGACTCCGGCCTGGATCGGGAAAAGCATGGCAGCGTTGGCCCGCTGGCACATTGCACCACCGTGGCCGAGGTCGAGCAATTCCCCTGGCCAAACCCGGACTACTTAAACTTTGATTCCTGCCTGCGCGACCTTCGCGCCGCTGGCGATGTCTATCGGTTAAGCGGTTTCTGGACTTGCTACTATCATAACCTCTCCGATTTGTTCGGCATGGAGCAGTATTTCATCAAGATGCACACCGACCCCGAGGTGGTGCAGGCGGTCACTGACCGGGTGTGCGAGTTCTACTACGCGGCCAATGAGCGGTTCTTCGCGGTCGCCGGCGACTTAGTGGACGGCTTCTTCTTCGGCAATGACTTTGGCTGTCAGGCGGGCTTGGTCTGTAGCCCGCGGGACTTGGACACCTTTGCCTTTCCGTGGTTCCGGCGATTTGCCGAACAGGGCCGGCGGCACGGCTATCAAGTGGTGGTGCATTCGTGCGGGTCAGTTCACCGGCTGATCCCCCGGATGATTGAGGCGGGGGTGGACTGTCTGCATCCGTTGCAAGCACGGGCGCGGGACATGGAAGCCGAGCGCCTGGCCGGAGACTTTCAGGGACGCCTGGCTTTCTTAGGCGGTATTGACGCGCAAGCCTTAATGACTAACGGCACGCCGGATCAAATCCGCGCCGACGTGCGCCGGGTCAAGAAGCTGCTGGGGCCAAACCTCATTGTTAGTCCGAGTCACGAAGCGATTCTGCCGAATGTGCCGCCGGAAAACGTGCAGGCGATGGCGGAGGCTGCCTTGGAAACGGAGACTCCGGCACGATGACTTCCAAACAGCGCCTTCGCTGCGCGCTCGAACGGTGCCAACCGGAGCGCCTGCCAGTCACGACGCATCACTTGATGGATTCGGTCCTCCGCCACTATCTAGGCGGGGCTTCCGCGCGTGAGTTCTGGTTCATCCGGGAAGTTTGTTCCTAACTGCCATTCCGTGACCAACCCACCCTTAGGGGAGGAATTCCCATGAAGCGCATGGCAAAGCTAGTCCATGCAGTTGGCCTTTCGCGCCCAGGCCCTGGGACTGGCCCGGCCCGGAGCGGCTTGGCTCTTAGTAAGGGCAGACATGGCAGGACTCCCCTTCTGCTCCATGCGCCGCTCCGGCCCGGGCGAGTCCACGGGCTTGAGTTCCGGTGAGTTATCGTGCCCTGGACAAACTTCCCGGATGAACCAATTTTTGTCCCGGTCATCTTTTGACTTGCCTTGGCGCTGCGGCGGCGGTACTGCTTCAGTAACGGACGCGCATTGTGCGTCTGAGCTAACACATCAACACTATGAAATATTCATTCACTCGGCGCGACTTCATCAAAACGAACCTCGCCGCCGCGCTCGCCGCTTCGGCGTTTCCAACCATCATCCCCGCCTCCGCCCTAGGACAGGGTAACGCGGTGGCACCCAACCGGCGCATCACCCTGGCCGCCATCGGCACCGGGCCGCAAGGTCGCGGGGACATGGGTGGCTTGCTCTCACAAGTGGATGCCCAGGTCGTCGCGGTGTGCGACGCGAAGAAGGATCAACTCGAACTGGCTCGCAAGCAGGTCAACGGCCATTACCAGAACCAGGACTGCCGCACTTACGGTGATTTCCGCGAAGTGCTGGCGCGATCGGACATTGACGCCGTGCTCGTGGCGACGCCCGACCACTGGCATGTGCCGGTCTCCCTCGCTGCGGTGAAGGCGGGCAAGGATGTTTACCTGGAGAAACCCATGGGGATGTCGCTTGCGGAGGATCAGTTGCTGCGGAGCGCGGTGTTGAAGCAGAAGCGGATTTTCCAGTTTGGCACGCAACAGCGTTCCAGCCGAGAGTTTCAGCGGGCGGTGGAACTGGTTCGTAATGGCCGCATCGGCAAGCTCCAGGAGATATTCGTCTGGGCGCCGGCCAGCCGGCCCGGCGGTCCCACCACGCCCGTGCCGGTGCCGGAGAACCTCAACTACGAGATGTGGCTCGGCCCGGCGCGGTTCACGGAGTACACCGAGGACAAATGCTCCGACACGTGGGCCAAAACATGGTGGTACAACAGCGATTACGCGTTGGGCTTCGTCGCCGGCTGGGGCGTTCACCCGTTGGACATTGCCCTCTGGGGCCATCCCACGATGATGCAGGGCGCGATGGAAATCGAGGGAAAGGGTCTCTTCCCCAAGGAAGGCGCCTGTGACACCTCCATCGCCTGGGACGTCAACTTCGCTTTCGCCGACGGTGTGAAGATGTATTTCCGCGGCACGTCCAATGAATACAATGAGCGGAATCCGCTCAACGACTTCAGTCAGTGGTCCTCGCGCTTTGGCATCCCGAATCTCGGCGATCACGGCACACTCTTCGTGGGTAGCGAAGGCTGGGTAGAGGTGCATCGTGGCGGCCTGCGCACCCATCCCGAAACGCTGGCGGAGCAGCCTTTGCCGGCGGACGGCTGGCGTTCGCCCAAGAGCGCGCACCATCAGCGTAACTTCCTGGAATCCATCCGCAGTCGCCAGCCAGCGATCTGCCCGATTGAGGACGCAGTGCAGGCGGACGCGCTTTGCCATCTGGCCGACATTACCGCGCGCTTGGAGCGCAAGCTTACCTTCGACCCGAAGAAGGAGTCCTTCCTCAAGGATGACGAGGCCAATAAGCGGCTCGCCTTACGCCCCCAACGGCCGCCGTGGCGCTTCTGACCGGCCACGCGGAAATCAGCTTTGCGGTCGCAGCGCTTTGTTCCGCCCCAATGCTGCGCAGGCTATGGCTTGAGCCAATGTAGGTCTGAAGCTGTTCCCCAAAGGCCCGCGCTGCGGCCTGCGGCGGCTTGTTCCGATCCGTGGCGCCCCCCAGCTTCTCGACGAGCCACTCAATCGTTCGCCGGACGGCGCGGACCTGCGGATCGGCGTTCCCCTCCGAAACGCTGCGTGTGATGTTGAGGGTCTGGGCGGACGGCGCCAATTCCGCTTGGACTTCGGCCTTCTCCATTTCTGAAGCGGAAGGATTCGTCAGCATGACCATCGCCTCCCGCGCCTGCTGCTGGATCAGCTTCCTTGTCCGATCACCGTCCGTGCCGAGGCACGCGGTCGGCTGATGACCTTCGCGCCGGCCCTGGCGTTGCTGAGGCGATGAGGACCACGCGACCTAAGCCGTATCCAGGCAGAAGGCGGAACCACGAGATACACGAAATACACGAAAAGAAAGACGGCACCGCTCCGTCATGAAGTGGAGGACCAGTCACTGGAAGATGAAGCCGGTGATCCGGGTTCGGCCTCCGGCCTGGCTTCAGTTTGATTTCGTGAATTTCTTGGTTTCTGCTGAATAGTTACGGCTAACAGCGTGTATGAAAACGCCTGGCGTGGTAGGGCGAGGCTCCTGCCGAGCTGTCCGGTAGGCTCATTACCGCTGTCGTTGAGGCTCGGCAGAAGATCTGTGGCTAAACGTCCGCTGGTCCGCCTAGAATGAGCGGCGGCGGACACGACGGACGGGTTTTGCGGTTTGGCGCGTGTCCGGGCGTACGGCTTGACTTTGGACGGGTTTGGTGGGAGACTCCCACTATGCAAAAGACAACGATACTGGACCGCGCTCGCCGGGGCGTGTTCCCGCCGCAGTTCAAGCCCGGCGACGTGTTCGCCCGCGTGGTGGAAAGCCCGGAACGGATCACCTTTGTTCTACAAAAGGACGCCACCGTGCCGCCGGCGAAGATTTTCAAGGACGGCGGACGGACTTACTTGGTTAGCGGGCGCAAGTTGACCCAGGCGGCGATTGAAAAGGAGTTGGAAAGCTTCCCATGAAACAACTTTTAGACGTGTCGGCCCTCCTGGCGCTGATCTGGAAAGACCATGAGTTCTTCGACCGCGCCGACGCCTGGCGGACGGGGCAGACGTTGGTGCTTTGTCCACTGGCGGAGCTGGGTTTTTTGCGGGTTTCCACCGGGCCGGCTGCCAATGCGAGCATGGCCGACGCCCGCCGGGCGCTGGAAAAGCTCAAAACCGAAGCGGGCGTGGAGTGGATTCCCGACGACCTGACCGCCATGGATGGCCTGGCCGCGCCGAATAGCAAGAAAACGACGGATTTTTACCTGGGCAACCTCGCACAAAAGCATGGCCTGGCCCTGGCCACCTTCGACGGGCGGACGGGACACCCAGCCGCGCAGCCGATACCTTAGAGCGTGTATGGAAACGCCGGGCGCGGTAGGGCGAGGCTCCTGCCGAGCTGTCCGG
>CAINDV010001161.1 GCA_903847485.1 uncultured Verrucomicrobiota bacterium | reverse complement strand
CGGCACCCCCGGCGGCAAATAGCGGCCCACGGTCTCGCGGGGCACGCCCAGTTCGCGGGCGATCTTGCGCGCCGACCAGCCGTTGGCCGCCAGCGTCGTGATGGAATGGTGCAGGCTCACGTTGAGTTGATTTATCGCGCATCATTGCGGCGATCGCCGCTCCATGCGCAATCCCCCCAAAGTGGCTGGTTTTGACCGCCAGCTGACAACTCCCGCTTCCGGGAGTTATCAAAGAGCCGGTGGATGTTAGTCAGGTAAAGCGTCCCCCCGTGCTCGCGCCGCTGGTCTCGTCCTGTAAAACTGTCGTCAGATTCCAATCGCCGCGCCATTCCACCGGGATGAGCGGGGCGGTGTCAAAAATGTCCGGCCCGCCGCCCGCCGATTTGAAATCCTCCTTCAGTCGCTCGAATACAGTGAGGTTAGGCGCGATGACGATGAAGTGCCGCGCCATCGGCGAATCACTCTCCCGCAACGCGTGGAAGTAACTCCACACAATCGCGAGACTCATTACCTTTGTCTTACCCGAGCCGGTCGCCATCTTGAAGGCGTAGCGGCTCCACGCATCCTCCTCCTCCGTCACGCCCAACGCCGTTGTCTCCGCGTAGGTGCCGCCATACTCGGCAATGAGTTGCGAGAGACATTCCAGCTTCCGGACTTCCTTCAGGTAAATCAGCGTCTCAATCGCCTCCCGCTGGCAGAAGTAATAGCGGAACTCGTGGGAATTACCGTCCGTCCCAACCGTGTGCGTCCGCCCGAACCAGTGGTGGAGCAGATACCGCGACGTGTCACTCGCGCCGAAGTAGAAGTTGTCCCGCCACTCCTTCACCATCGCCCGCAGATTCTGCGCGATGGCAATGCGCGTCGGTCGCCGCCCCTTCCGCTCGACTGCGCCCTCGCCGCTGTCGGCCCGCACGCGATGCTTGTTGGGTTCCTCCCACGCGGCGAACAGTGGTTCGAGGGCCCCGGTCTTGATGGTTAGAGTATCGCGCATAGGTCAGCTTTCGGAGGTAATGTGAATTACTGACATTGCAACCCTAGGCCAGCGCCGCCAGAACCTTTCCAAACACACCTTTGACATCCTTATGAATCTCGTCGGGCCGCATAGCGGCGGACACATCCTCTCTCGTGACCACAACGCCTTCGGCATACAACCTGGCGGTCAACGCATCATACCCGTCTTCGGGTTTCTCGCGGCGTGCCCCGAACAACATGCGTTTGGCATTCACCTCGCGGAATAACTCGTCGGGAGTGTGGAGCCAGTCCACGGTTAGACCTCGGCTCTGCTCGGTGAAGAAGTCCGCCACTGCCTTTGCGGCGCACGGTCGGGCCAGTGAAAATTGGCTTTCGGCGGCTGCTTCCGCCGCCCGCACCCAGGCTGCCGGAACCAACAAATATGACTCGATATGCCGCTTGCTCCAGACCAAGAGTTGCTCATCCCTTCCCATCTGGGCCTGCCACTTGCCGTCGTTGCGATCAAGGATCAGGAGTCGTCGCGGGGCGTCGCTGAGGAACCGGCAGGCTTTGAAATGCCGGTCAGCCAGGGTGAGCATTTCCTCGGCGCTACCGCCTCGGAGCGTGACAAAGGCAACCCGGCTCATGGCCTCTCCGAGCCGCACAAACGCCGGGTCATCGGCCAGTGCGCACGCCCAGCCACGCAAGCAGGCTTCATCGGTTTCACCCTCAATGTAGAGCAGCAGTTTCCGATCAAGCAGCGCGCCGATGTCGAGATTCGAGATTTCGCTCAACGCGAGCGTCGCGGCCGCCGCGTCGGGCACTCGCCGCAAGCCAAAGGGTGTCAGAAAACTAATCTGGTTAGCCCGCACTCGCTGGATGAACTGCTCCGCGTGCGTGGCAATAATCATCTGCGTGCGAGATTGCTTGGTGAGGAAGTCCAGCAGCGTGCGTTGCAAATTCACATGCAAATGCGCATCCGGTTCGTCCAATAGCAGCACATCCGGCTGAAACCCATACAGGAAGGACAGGACGATCAAACATTGCAGCAACCCGCTGCCGGCATTCACCCAATCCAATTCCGTCTTCGACGGCGTGGTGTAACCGGAGGTCACGAAGCGGGACCGACCCTCCTCGTAAGTGGGATCCAATACGGTGACGCCAAACCAATCGCGAATCTGTCCCCGCAATTGGGTGAAGGGTTTGGGAATCCGTGGGTTGCTTTGGCGGCTATCGGCTTCCGCCCGCCAGGCCCGCCAAACGAGATTCCGCACCACACTGCCCGGGCGGCCTTCGCCCACCAGTGCCCGCAGATTGGCCTCGTCCAACGGGCGCTCCTGCGCCGCTATGTTCGACTGCGGGGGCACATAGACGATGCGGGGGAACGCCGTCTGATTTAGGTCGCCACTGTGATCGAGCCGCCGGAACTCTTCCCAGCCCCCTTTGGGCGATGCGTACATCGTGTTCCGGTTGTGCCACCGGAGCGCGACCGTGAAAGATTGAGGCTCGGCCCTTCGATCCTGCCAATGCACTTCGACTTCGATGTGAATGAACTCCTGCTGCTTCTTCTGTCTCCCCGTCTTTGGATCCATGTCATCCGTCACGGGATACCGCCGCTCCGTCTTCTCGTGCCACAGCAGCTTGAAATCATTCAATGGCAGCGGGGTAAAGTTTGCCAGCGCGATCTCGATCGCCTTGCTTCCGGTTCGCTCTGAGGAGCGAAATTCCTCGATGCAATAGTTCCAGATCGCCAGTGCATGCAGCAGCGTGCTCTTGCCCGCGTTGTTCGGCCCGACCGATAGGTGCAACTGTCCGAGCTCAGAAAACTCCTGTTCCCGAAAACGCTTCAAATTGCGGATGATAACGCGCTCAATCATACAGTGACCTCCAAAGTGATACTCGTGTCGCAGCCGAAGACATCCACCACTTTCACGCAGAGGGTGTGTTTGCCGACTTGCTCGTAAGTGTGCCCGGCGTCGCTCACACTCTTGATCGAGCGGTCTTTGCGGGTGCGGTAGTCCTGCCAGTGGGCTTGTTTCGAAAAAATGGACAGTGAAATCGGGATATTTGGTTAAT
>CAINDV010001160.1 GCA_903847485.1 uncultured Verrucomicrobiota bacterium | reverse complement strand
CTGGAGGTCGCGTCGCCGAAGTTGGTGCCGCCGGCGGACCGGTTGGCCCTGGGAGGCGGTCACATCTGAAGTCCGGGGCGCTGGCACCCGCAAAACGCCAGTCTACTTCGGAATTCGGGTTAAAGCCAGACCGGGTTCAACCGCATGGTTTCGGCTAACCAGTTTCCAGCACTTGCACCATCCTGCTCAAAAGTTGGCGCTGCGAGAAGCTTTCGGCGATGGGCGGGGGTTGGCGATTGACCGCCCCCGACGTGACGGCGCGGAGCCGGGCGATTTCGCGGAGCACCGTTTCCACGTCGCCGTGCCGCGCCGAACCGAAGTCGTAGCCGGCACCCAGTTGCGCCAGGATTTCCGTGACGTGGCTCGGCTCCGGACCGAGGTAAAGCATCGGCGCTCCCACCGCCATGATGTTGTAAATCTTGCACGGATGAATCAGGCCGACGAAGGCGTCGCCCATGACGACGACGTGCAAATCCGCCGCCGAGAGTGAGGCGGAAAGCTGGTCGAGCGGCTGGTAGGAGAGGCAACGGACGTTGGAAAGCTGGTCCGTGGCGACGCGCGCTTTCACGCGCTGGAACTCGCTGCCTCCGCCGACGAACAAGAACACCACACCCGGATCGTCCCGCAACCGCGCGGCAGCGTCCAGCAGCGTGACGAGCGGATGCACGGGGCTGTGGTTGCCAGAGTGCATCACCACGAACTTGCCGTCCAGCCCGTGCGCCTGGCGGAAGCGCTCCCGCCCGACGGCGTCGAAGCGCACCTGGCCATCGTGCGACCACGGCGGCAGGACTTCCACCCGCGCCGTCGGGATGCCCTTGGCCACCACGCGGTCGCGCATGAAGCGGTCCAGCGCGATGACCTTCGCCGCGTGCCGCAGGCTGTAGCGCGAGATCCAGTCGAGCGCCCGAAACGCCGGCGACCCGGCCCGTAGCCAGCCGGCGGCGACGGCTTCGTCGGGGTTGAAATCCATTATCCAGTAGAAAAACCGCGCGTCCCAAACTTGCGCGGCGGCGGCCCCGAGCACCGAAATCAGCGGCGGCGAAGTCAGCGCGATCACGGCGTCCTGCCGGGGCAACCGGGCCACGCGCGCCAGGCAGCAGAGCAGGTTCGAGCCGAAGTCCGCCGCGCGCCGCCACTTCGCGCCTTTGCCGAAGGCGGTCGAGCCGACGCGATGGATGCGCACGCCGCGCCACAGTTCGGTCTTGGCGAACCGCCGCGTGGGATCGTCATACGCCAGTCGGCTGGTCACGACGGTGACCTCATGACCGCGCGCGGCCAGCGCGACGGCGACCTCGGACAAGTATTGCCCGGTGGCCACCACATCTGGGTAAAAGGTCTGGTTGAGCAGGAGAAATTTCATGGACAGAACCCGGTTGGGGGCAGCTTAATAGACGGACGCATGATGGCCAATATGAACTCAATTCCGAAGTCTGAAGTCCGAAGTCCGAAGGCGATCCAGATGACCGGGCTGACCGCGTGGCTGGCGCTGGCGCTGTGGGCGGTCGTCGCGCGGGCGGAACCGCAGTTTCAATTTGATTTCAAACCCGTGGTGCCCGGCGTGGACCAGGCGCATTTGGAGATGAAGACCCAGGACGGACCGTGGTCCATCTTCGTGGTACGCGTGGACCGCCTCCAGACAAATCTGCAAATCCGTCCGGCACTGGCGCAGGAGTCCGGGGCGGCGCTGCGGGGGCTGTCCTCCATCATGAACCGTTTCCGGCTGAAGGGCTGGCAGCCAGTGGCGGGCATCAACGCCAACCTCTTCGCCAAAGACACCGGTGGATTCGTCGCGGGACTGCACCTGGTGGACGGCGAGGTGTGCAGCACGCCAAACTGGCCGCACACGTTCACCGCTTGGGCCGACCACGCCGGGCACATGTTCATCTCGCCGATCACCAACGGGTTTTCGCTGACCTGGCCGGACGGCCACACCACCCCGCTGCGCTTGAATGCCGCGCCTGACACAAATTCTCCGGTCATCTTCGCGGGAGCGGCCAGGTGTATCCTGCCGCGCGACGCCGGGCCAACTTTCGTGCTGCAATTGGAAAACACCACCGCGCCGCTGCTCCCGGCGAACGCCACGCGCCGGGCACGGGTGGTGGCAAACGGGGCCGCCAGCAGCACCGTCGCGCAACAGGTCATCCTGGTCCCCGGTCCGAGTTTTCGCGAGCAAGCGCAGGCGGTTAAGCCCGGCGAGGTCTTCACCATCAGCACGCGGATGTCGCACGATCTGAGCGGGGCCGTCTGGGCTGTGAGCGGGGTGCCTCACTTGATCAGCGGCGGCAAGCTGCACAGTTACTTCAGCCAACCGCCCGAGCCGGGTAAGCCGACAGAGCGACACCCCCGGAGCCTGCTTGGCTTCAACGACCATTTCCTGTTCCTCGTGGTGGTGGATGGCCGTCAGCCGAAGCTGTCAATCGGCATGGACTACGCCGAGTTGTGCCGGTTGATGCAGCAACTGGGCTGCATTGAGGCGCTGAGCCTCGATGGCGGCGGCTCGACGGCGCTTTGGCTGAACGGGCGCGTGGTCAGTTCGCCCTCGAACCGGTTCGGCTGGGAGCGGCCCGTGGCGAACGTCCTGATGGTGTTGCGAAGGAAGGAATGAGGGAACTGAAGTCCGAAGTCCGAAGTCCGAAGGAAATCCGAAGCCCGAAATCCGAAATCGCCGCTTCTCGCACGGTGGAAACGTGAAGACCACCGCAACCCGGTGGCGGCAATGGAGGGTCCCCGTGAACCTGCTCTGCGAACCTCTGCGCTCCCCGCGCCTCTGCGTTTAATCCGAACGCTGCCTCAGCGCAAAGGCGCGAAGAACGCCGAGGCGCGCAGAGATTTGGTCTGCACGAAGACAAATCCCCAGCCCCCGGAATCGGGAAGATTCTCCCAAACGCGAGGAGCGCCGGCCTCCGACCTGGCGCGAACTTGTCAGAGGGACAAACGCGCCGGACGGAGGCCGACGCTCCGGGTTGGTTGCGGCTCGACAGGAAGACTACGCCCTGCCAGCACAAGTATTTGGGTGGAACTTCTTCGGATTTCGGGCTTCGGATTTCCTTCGGATTTCGGATTTCAGTTTCGCGGCACCGCCACCAACCGCCTCAGCCCGGAGTGCAGCGCCGCCTGGGCCTCACCGCGATTCGGCACGCCCCCGATGACGACCTCAAGGGACCGTTGACCCAAGTTGCGTCGGCGCTCCAGCACAGCCTGCCAGCGGGATGCAAAGCTCAAAGCTGCGCTTTCCGCAGGCGTCCCGGCGGCGCGGTCTTCCCAAAGGCAGTAAAAGACGTAGCGCATGCCGGCGGCTTCCTGAACCTCAAAGACCTGGAAGGGCAGTTCCAAATTGCCCACCTGCTCCCGATGCACGTCCGGCAGCGAACGCACCTTCCGCCCGGCCGCCGCGAGACAGATGTCCGGCGTGTGCGCCCGGGCGAGACGGGCAGCGGTGCGACCGGGATTCCAGCGCAGAAAAATCACCTGCCAACGGGTGCCGCTTTCGCGCCAGGAGGCGTTGGCGGCCTCGGTGTAGCGCAAATACTGGCGGGCCGAGTCCGCGATGGGCAACTCGCGGAAATCTTCCGCTGCGCGGGGGAATTTCACGGACCACGTTTGAGGGGCGGGGAGGCTGGCTTCGTGGGGCCGGTACCAAAGTTGAGTACCGAGTTCTACACCGAGCAACCAAAGCAGCAAGAGCGCGCCGCCGGAGCGGGCCGGAAACCGGTTTGGCCACCAGTCAGGCCGCGGACTGGCGGGGGCGGAAGCCACGGCTGCAAGAGGAGTTGTCTCCGAGACGCTCGCCGAAACGCGGAACCGCCGGAGCGCCAGCGCCAGCAACCAGACCGCCACGAAACAGGCCACGAGAATGCTGACGCCCGCCGGATCGTGCCATTGCGAAATCGCTGCCAGACCGCGCTTGGCCGCCACTGCGGACAGCGTGGTTGTGCGAGCCACGTTGAACAGAAACGCCAGCGCGAAGCCCGCCGCCACCAGCGCCACGCGACTGCGCCACCGGAAGCGGTAGAGTTCGCCAAGGAAGAGCGCGATCATCAGGTTCGCCTGAAAGGAGCGGATGCCGCTGCACGCCTCGTCAATGCCCACCACGCCGGAGCTGACTTCGATCAAGCTCCCATGCTGGAGCGCGGGGACGCCGAACTGGCCCAGCACTTCCACCGTCAGCGCCGCGTTGGCGCGGGTCAGGGCTTGGATCGCAGGCTGTTCTAGTAACGTCGGCCAAGGCACTGCCACCAGGATGAAGCCGATGGGAAAGGTGAAATGAACCAAGGCTCGCGGCCCACCAGCGGCTCGCACCGCTACCAGCGTCAGGCCGACAACTTCAACCGCGCAGAGCCAACTGACCAGTCGCCAATCCGGGTTGGCCTCCTGCACGATTCGGGTCGGGAACAGGAACACAGCCAGTCCAAGCGCACCAAGTCCGAAGCCCAGGCCCAGGCTCGACGGCTCCGGCGCGGGCCGGTCAAGCCAGCGCCAATAGCCCAGCACCA
The DNA here is from genome assembly GCA_903847485.1 of uncultured Verrucomicrobiota bacterium. Lineage (GTDB taxonomy): Bacteria > Verrucomicrobiota > Verrucomicrobiia > Limisphaerales > JAJXZI01 > CAINDV01. The sequence goes on along the minus strand of CAINDV010001160.1, from coordinate 297 downwards.
GGCACATCACCGGCACGGCCCAGCCGTAGGTGTATTGAGAGTTGACGGTCCATTCGACGCTAAGCTGGCGCAGCAGCGCAAACCACAGGACGCCAAAAGCAAACAACCCCGCGCCAGCGGAGAGGGCCACACCGGCTCCCCAGCCCGGCCACCGGCCAAAAGGCCGGGGACGGGATGGAGTCGGTTGCGCTCCGTTGGACACGGGGTTGGACGTCGTTTCGATCAGCGAGAAGTGGGATCGGCTGGCGTCCCGAGGACGCGAGTGCGGACTTTCACCGCTGGGTTGCCTTGGTAGAT
>CAINDV010001159.1 GCA_903847485.1 uncultured Verrucomicrobiota bacterium | reverse complement strand
GGTTTTGCGGCGCTTAAGCCGGCAGAGTGGAGCGCGCTCACACCAACCTGGAAGCTCTGGTCTAGCTACAGCGAGACGACTCCCCAGGCCTACCAGCACTACCAGGCGTTTGGGCCGATTATCACCGCCGGGTTCATTTGGATGATTTTCCGTTTGTTGGCGGGGCCGAATGTATGGGATTTCCAGTTCTTTCTGAGCACCCGCAGTCCGCGAGACGCTTCGCTGGCGGCGGGGCTTTGGACCGTGGGCTACACGTTGCGGTGGTTCATCGCGCTCGCGTTTTTGGTGCTCGGCCTGCATTACTTCGGCAACCAGGCCAACTTCGACGCGGAGAAGATTATGCCGCTCGTGCTCAAGAAGCTGCCCATCGGTATGCAAGGAGTGTTCGTGGCGGTTTTGCTGGCGGCGCTGATGTCCACCTTGAGCGCCATGATCAACGTCACCAGTTCCGTTGTGTTGAATGATTTTCTGAAGCGCTATTTCGCGGGCAACCGCACAGAAAAGCAGTTAGTGCGGTGGGGGCAACTCTCATCCATCGGTGCCGTCGCAGTGGGCTTCACTCTCAGTCTGCTCTTCAAGGATGTGGTCTCCGCCTGGGAGACAATGCTCTTCGTAGTGGTTACCATGATCTTGGTACCCGCGACGTGTCGCTGGCATTGGTGGCGGTTTAGTGCGCGCGCCTTTGTGGGGAGCATGGTGGCCACCGCCGTCGTCATCGCGCTGCAGAAGATATTCTTCGGTGGTTGGTCTGCGAGCAGGACGTTGGCATTCGACACCCTGGCGAGCTTGGCCTTGACGGTCGTCATCGGATGGCTAAGCCGGCCGACGGACATGGAGGTGCTCGTGAGGTTCTACACGAAAGTCCGGCCATTCGGCTTTTGGGGGCCGGTGCGCGACGAGGCGGTGAGGCGAGGGCTGGTGCCGGCTTCGGACCGGATGCCTTTGGTGGACGCGCTCAATGGGCTGGTCACTGCGTGCTTCCAGGTCGCCCTGGCCTTGGTGCCATTCTACATCTTCTTGCGCCAGTGGTCGTTGGCCTGGATCTGGGGCGGGGTCCTGGCGGCTTTGGCCGTGGTCCTTTACTACACTTGGTATCGCAACTTGCCTTCGCCTGATGAAACTTGATTTGAGCCAGCATGAAACTTCCGACTGTCCATCTCATTTGTAACGCACACCTCGACCCCGTCTGGCAATGGCGGTGGGAGGAAGGCTGCGCGGAGGCGCTTTCCACCTTCCACGTCGCGGTGACGATGCTGGAGGAAGATCCCAAGCTGGTTTTCAATCACAATGAAGCCGTGCTCTACCAATGGGTTCAGACCTATGCCCCGGAGTTGTTCAGCAAGATTCAGGCGCTCGTGAAGGCTGGTCGTTGGTGTATCAGCGGCGGCTGGTTCTTGCAGCCGGATGTGAATCTTCCGGACACGGAGTCGCTCATTCGACAGATCACGACCGGGCGGGCCTTTTTCCGCGAGCATTTCGGTGCCGTGCCGCGAGTGGCTTACAACTTCGACTCCTTCGGCCACAGTGCCGGGCTGCCGCAACTGCTGGTGCGAAGCGGCTACGAGATGTATATCCACATGCGCCCGCAGGCGCAGGATCTCGTTCTGCCCTCAGACCTGTATCGTTGGCGCGGACTGGACGGCTCGGAATTGCTGGCCTTGCGCATCGTCGTCGGCCTTTACCACACGGAGCGGGACAACCTGGTTTCGCGGCTGGAAGAAGGCGTTGAGCTTGCCCTCAAGCTTAACCGCGATGTGCCTGTGTTCTGGGGCATCGGCGATCATGGCGGCGGAGCTACGCGTGAGGATTTGCAGCGGATCAACGATTTCATGCGTCGGGAAAAGCGTGTGGCCATCGTCCACAGCACCACGGAGGGTTTGTACGACGCGCTTAAAGCGCCGGGGCGGGAGGCTCCAGTCGTCGAAGGCGAGCTTCAGCGTGTCTTCACCGGTTGTTACACTTCGCTGTCGCGACTCAAGCGGCAGGCCGTCAGGAGCGTAGGCGCGGTGGTCCAGACTGAAGCGTTGCGCGCCGCGACATGGTGGGAGAGCAAGCAGGTATATCCGCAAGCCGCGCTTGCCGAAGTCTGGCGCGACCATCTCTTCAATGACTTTCACGACATCCTGCCTGGCTCATGCGTTGAACCGGCCGAGCAGGATGCTTTGGCGCTTTACGGTAAAGCCAGCGAGGCGACTCGCCGCTTGCGACTGGGGGCCGCGGCGGCTTTCAATGCCGGTCAGCCGAAGCCGCTGTACATCCCGGTCACCGTCTTGAACGCGAATCCTTCCTGCACGCGAGTGCCTGTCGAAGTGGAGGCTATGCTTGATCTTCGGCCGAAATGGTCAGGCAAATGGCATCTCCGGCTCCGCTCGCTTGACGGAGAAGAGGTGGTCTGTCAGGAGGAACAGCCGGAAGCGCTGTTACCTTTCAATGGTTGGCGGCGGAAAGTTGCCTTCATGGCGGATTTGCCACAAGTGGGCGCCAAGCATTACAACCTGGAAATTCACGAAGGCGAAAGGGTTCAGGAATCCGCCGCCCCGGCCTTGGCGCTGCGTACGGATGCCAAGACCGGCTTGGTAACTTCGCTCGACGCCGGCGGTGGGCGCGAGTGCCTGAGCGGGTCTCTGCTCAAGGCGCTGGTGCTCGTGGACAACGCTGATTCATGGGGCACAGACCATTCCAGCTATCGTGAGGTTGTGGGCCAGTTCGAGTGTGAATCTGGCAGCGTCATGCTGATTGAACGCGGCCCCATACGAACGATTACGGAGTCGCAGTATCGCTTCGGCAACAGCCGGATCGTGCTGCATACCGTGGCGTACGCCGGTTGGCCGGTGCTGGAGTTCCGTTTGCGCATCCACTGGCAGGAGGAGCGTAAACGGTTGAAACTGGCTCTGCCTACCGTGTTCCAGGTGCCTACGGTCCTCTGCGAGGTGCCGGGGGGCGCGGCCTTTCGTCCTGCCGATGGCCAAGAGCATGTTCATCGGCGCTGGTTGATGGTGGAAGGCTCGGTCGGTGGCCGGCCCACTGCTCTGGCTGTGGTGCATGACGGTTGTCACGGCTACGACTTTCAGAACGGGGAAATCCGTCTCTCGGTGCTGCGCAGCGCCGCCTACTGCCACGAGCAGGGATTCAAGATCAACGACCGGCCCGCACGGAAGTTCATGGACCAAGGCGTGCATGAGGTGCGTCTGCTGGTGTCGGCGGGAGATCCCGACACGGTGCGGGCTGCCGTTACCGGTTTGGCGGACTGGCTCAGCGCACCGCCGGCGGTCTATTCGCACCTGCCGATCGGCGTAACCAGTGGCGAACGGGGGGCACCCCATTCTCTGCTTCAGGTAAGTCCGCCTTCCCTGCGCCTGCTGGCGTGCAAGCAGTCATCTGACGGTAAAGCCCTTATCGTGCGGCTCCAGGAAATGACTGGCCACGCCGTGAAGGGGAGTCTCAGGCTTGCTGGGACTATCTCGCCCGCAGCTTTGAGCTTCAAGCCTTACGAGATAAAGACCTTGCGCTTCGATCCGAGCGGCACGGGCCAAGAGGTCAACTTGGTCACCGAAATCTAGCCGAGCTTATTTTGCATCCTTCAACTCCCGCACCGTGAACCTATGAAGAAACTGTTAGCTGTGTCTTTGGGCTTACTTGCAGTCCCCATTCTTGCCATGGAAACCGCCGTTACCGTCGTCAGCACTCCTGACACAACGGGCACGAATGCCTTCTACGCCGGCAATCGTCCACCGCTCCAGCCCAGTCCACTGATCGAACTGCCGATGGGGGCCGTGCGGCCCGAAGGCTGGCTGCGACGCCAGCTTGAGCTGCAAAACGCCGGTTTTCACGGCCATCTCACCGAGCTCAGCGCCTACCTCCGCAAGGCTGGGAATGCCTGGTTGGAGCCTAGCGGCAAGGGCACCAATGGCTGGGAGGAAGTCCCCTACTGGCTCAAGGGCTTTCAGAATTGTGCGTTCCTGCTGGACGACAAGAAGCAGCTTGCCGAAGCGCGCGAGTGGATTGAAGGC
>CAINDV010001158.1 GCA_903847485.1 uncultured Verrucomicrobiota bacterium | reverse complement strand
GAGTCGCGGAGCGACAACGTGATGGTAGCCGTGGGCTTCAGCCCACGGGTGGGCGCCGGCGTGGTTTCCGTCGCGGAGCGACGGGTGAAGCGGTGATGCTGCCCAAGGTTCAAGCGTCGCGCCGCGACGCGAGGGTTTCCGCGCCCGCAACCGTGGGCTGAAGCCCACGGCTACCGTCAGTGCCTCGCTCCGCGAGGCGACGCCGGTTACCGGAGCGCTGGACTCCAGTCCGGCAAGAACCTGACCGCGACACGAACGCTCCGGATTGGAGTCCGGCGCTCGGACAGCTTGGGACGCGTGGGTTGTCATCGGATTCGGGAGGCGCTCAGCGACGCGGGTGTTCCCGGCCCGCAATACCACTAACCGTTGCCGAGGGAACAGGGCGAAACGCGAAAGGAGTTTCTGAACTGCCTACCTCGCCGGAAGGAGAAGCATAGCAGGGGTCACAGTGCCACCTACTGATTTGGTTTCGTTGCATCTTCCAAATCTCTCAGGTCCTTCAGAATCTTGTCGTGAAAATCGGCGGGAAGAACTCTGCCAAACTGCTTGCTGATAACCTCAAGCTCCAAAACCCTTGACCTCGCGAGAAGATTGATGACGTGCGTGACTTGCTCCGAAAGCCCCTCCATCTGAGTTGTTGCCGTAGTGAGTCTGGCCATACTCTTGGTTTCAGACACGCCAAGGTCGCGAATCGACTGCCGAATCATGGTGCAAGCCGGACTGACGGCCGCGACAAGATTGCGGTCGGAACGACCGGCATTGAACCGTGCAAGGGTGACACCGGCAAGATCGCTGGGAAGCTTCAAATCGCGCGCGTCACTACAAACGGCAAATGTGCGCCCTCGACCTAGACGCCCCATAAACAACCCCAACTCGAACATGACGTTGTCTCGCGGTGCTTGGGATGTTACGTCGTGGCTCGTAACCACATCGTCGGGGGTGATGACGAGAATAGCGAAGTCAAACCTGTCGAGCGCATTCACGAGTGCTTCCAGCGTGCCTATGCTGAGGCCGAAGACCCCCCCGTTCCAAAGTGTTACTTCGGTGTCATGCTGGAGATTAACTTCGATGGCCCTCGCAGCTTCCAAGCCCTCCTTTGAAGAGCCGATGAATAGCGATGGTTTTGGGTTACTCATTTGCGTGTTGGCACGGTGGCCTAACAGGGCGTTTCGCCCCCCGCCTTCCCCGCAGCCAAGGTCTCGTTCACCTTGTGCGTGACAGCGTTCTTCAGCTTGCGGGGAAACATGGCAACGTCTGGCGTCCTTGTTAACCAACGACCAGTGACTGCGCCTGGTTTTGCAGCGCGCGAAAACCATCGGAGGTTACTTTTACAAACGCCGCTATGACGACGACGTAGAACACAACAAGGCCCAAGACCTCATAGATGAGGCCTGACCCATACAGCACTTGTATTATGCTGGCGGCCAGGCCCAAAAGAGCGAACGTCACAAAGCCAATGATTGACGGCACCGTGCAGCCCACCCAGTCGGAACTGATGGCGCTCTTTTTGAGATAGGCCAGCGAGTAGTACGTCCCACCGATGTAGCCCACAGCCCGGAAGCCGAGGTAGAACAGGTATCCGGGGATGCTGCCTCCCAGCCCGAGCAGGCCACACAGAATGGCCCCCACAATGGTTGCGATAAACGGCATGGCAAACCCCGTGGTTAGCACATGGGTGGTAACGATCCACCACTTTGCCCGATGTTTTGCTGCCATATTGGCTTCCAAAAACTGGGTTTCTCCGTCACTACGCCTTCCCCACCGCCAGGGTCTCGTTCACCTTCCGAATCACCACGAAGGCGTCGGCGACGTAGAGCACGTCGGCTTTGCCGCGCGCCCAGCCGCAGTTCGGGTCCAGGCTGATGGCGCGGCGCTCGTTGATGAACCGCCAGCCCACCGTGTGCGGCTCCTCGCCGTGACAGCAGGTGGAAAGCCCCTTAGGATGCCGCGGCGTCGAGCCGGTCTGCCCGACCTGGTTCAAGTGCGACAGGAAGCCCAGCACCGCCTGGCCTTCGCCGCCCAAGTCCACCAGCGACTTGCTGCTGCCGAGCGACGCGCGGGCCAGCCCGAGGAAATCGCGGATGAGCTTTTCCGCCTCGGGCACATGCGTCTGGCCGTCGGCCTGTTTCTTGGTCCACCCCGCGCCGGTGACAAACAGCAACTCGGCGTCGGGCCGGATCGTTTGCGCGTCCGCCGCCGGCGCGCGGAAGCCGGTGACGGTGGTGCGGCGGGCGGTTTCCGGCACGGTGACGGCGAGCGTTTCCAGCGTGGCGCTGCCTGCGGCGCCGGTCCACGCGGGTTGGCTGCCGGGATCAATGAGGATCACCCACGGGCGGGTGGTGCGCTGTATGGCGGCTTCCATGCGCTGGCGGTAATACCATCGGCTGATGGTGACTTTGCCGCCGTCGGCGCTGACGTTCGTGACGTGAGTGTCAGCGCGTCCGCCGAGTCTTTGGGCGACGCCGGCCAGGCAGCGGGAAAAGCGCATGGTGCCGGCGGCAATGATGATCGTGGTGCCGGCGGTTTTGGCCAGCGCCTCGGCTGCGGCGGCGTCCGTGGCGTAGCGGGACGGCCCGAAGTCCGCGCCGGCGACGCCAAGGAATTTCGTCGCGCCGCAACTGGCGATCTGGTTCGCCGCAGCGGAGACGTTTTCGCCGATGAGTCCGGCGACGAGCGTGCCGCCGAGCGACTTGGCAGCGCTGAGGGCTTCCAGAGCGGGCTTGCCGAGCGAACCGTCGGCTTCGGTGTGGGCGAGATAGAGGATGGTTTCCATAGTCTTTTTGCGTCTTTTGCGCCTTTTCGTGGCTATCTACTTCTTCATCCACTCGACGATTTCCTGCGCGATCTGGTCCGGCGTGGAGTCTTTGACGATGCGAGTCTGGCGGAGTTGCTTGGGCAGGGCGACGCTGGCGAACGCAAGCCCTTCGCCGGTGAGCTTGACCGGTTTGGCTTTCTGGAGTGCAGGCATGACGGTGCGCATGTTGGCCATGCCGACTTGGGGATTGTTCTTCGGCTCAGGCAGGTTGCCCGTGGCCCAGCCGATGAGCGCAGGTGCGCCGGCACAGCGCGAAACCTGGTGGCGTTCGCCGTCGGCGCGCTCCAGCACTTCAAAAGAGCCGTCCGGGGCGGGCTTGAATTCGTCCACGCCCTGGAATTGGTCCACGATGCCGAGCCGCTCGGCGACCATCTGCATGGTGACACCGGCCCCGCGCGACGCGGATTCCCAGCCGCCAAAGAGGAGGAGCTTTGACTTGTCGAGGCCGGGAATCGCCTGGACGGCTTCGGCAAGCGCGGCGGCGACTTCGGCAGCTTCGGTGAAGCCGCTGGCGGGGCCGTCGAGGGCGACGAGTTCAAAGGGCACCTTTTGGGCGACGGTCATCATCACTTGCTGGAGCTTGGCTTTGGGGCCAAGGCTGACGAGCCAGACTTTGCTGCCGGGAGCGGACTTGGCGAGGTTCGCCGCCTCGAAAAGCGCGTGGCCGGCCCACGGATCGAGGACGGCTGGGAGCATGGTTTCGTTTTTGAGGGCGGGTCCGGCGGGCGTGCTGACCGGCTCCAGGGTTTGGAGCGGGTCGGGCACGAGGCTGCCGCAGACGACGATTTGGTAGGCTGTGCTCATAGGTTCAAATGGATTTCAGCGTGAACCCCGGTCTAGCGGGGCCGCCGGGGGCGCAGATTAAACCCGCAAACCGGCGCAGCGTCAGCAAGATTTTCCCGGGACGGTTGCGGAGACGGTAGCCGCCGGGACGGACGGCCCCGCTCGGTGGCACGGGCTCGGGCGGGTGGCTCCGCCCAAAAGAAAAGGGCCGACGCGCAAGCCGGCCCTCGTCGGGAAAAGATTGCGTCGCCGGTCAGTTCGTCGCGCGGCCACCGAGACCCTTGGTGCCCTTGGTGATGGCCTTGGCGACTTCCTTCGGGCGCAGCGAACGGGCCGCCGCACCGGCACGCCACATCTCGGAGTCGCGGATTTCGCTCAACTCTTTCTGCAACTGGACCTGGTAATCCGGGCCGCCGCAGGCGCTCAGGACGCGGGTGCATTCCTTGCCGGTCTTGACGCGCTTGTAGAGATCCTTGAACACGGGCAGCGTGGCTTTCTTGAACTTGGGTTTCCAATCGAGCGCGCCGCGCTGGGCGGTGGCGGAGCAGTTGGAATACATCCAGTCCATGCCGTTCTCGTCCACCAAGCGGATGAGCGACTGGGTCAGTTCCTCGACGGTTTCATTGAAGGCTTCGCTGGGGGAATGGCCGTTTTCACGGAGCACGTCGTATTGGGCTTCCATGATGCCGGCCAGGGCACCCATGAGCACGCCGCGTTCACCGGTGAGGTCGCTGAAGACCTCGTGCTGGAAGGTGGTGTGGAAAAGGTAACCGGAGCCGATGCCGATGCCGACGGCGATGCAGCGTTCCTCCGCACGGCCGGTGGCGTCCTGCTCGACGGCGAAGCTGGAGTTAATGCCAGCGCCGGAGAGGAAGTTGCGGCGCACGTTCAGGCCGGAGCCTTTCGGCGCGACCATGATGACGTCCACATCCTTCGGCGGGATGACGCCGGTCTGCTGGCTGTAGGCGATGGAGAAGCCGTGCGAGAAATAGAGCGCGTCGCCGGGATTGAGGTTCTTTTTCACCGAAGGCCAGATGGTGCGCTGGGCGGCATCGGAGACGAGCATCTGGATGATGGTGCCTTTTTGCACGGCTTCCTCAATGTCGAAGAGCGTCTTGCCGGGCACCCAGCCGTCGGCGACGGCGCGATCCCAGTCGCGCTTGAAGGCCTTGGCCTGGCCGATAATGACCTGAAAGCCGTTGTCGCGGAGGTTGAGCGCCTGGGCCGGGCCTTGGACGCCGTAGCCGATGATCGCGATGACCTCCTTCTTGAGGACCTTGCGGGCCTTGGCGAGGGAGAATTCTTTGCGGGTGACGACGGTTTCTTTGGTGCCGCCGAAATCAATGGTTGCCATAGTGTTTGTGTAGTGCGTGTTGTTGACCGTGTGTGTCTGCTGTGAAGAAACGCCTAGCCTTACTTGCGCGACAGGGCGACTTTGCCCGTGCGCGTCAGGTCCAGCACGCCGAAGGGGTCCATCAGACTGATGAACTTCTCCACTTTGTCCTCCGTGCCGGTGATCTCGACGGTGAGCGACTTGGGCTGCACATCCACGATCTTGGCGCGGAAAATATCTGTGATCTGCATGACCTCGGCGCGGGTCTTGGAATCCACGGCGACTTTGACGAGCGCCAGTTCGCGGTCCACGTACTCGCCTTCGCGGAAGTTCAGGACCTCGATGGTTTCCGGCAGCTTGTTGAGTTGCTTGACGATCTGCTCCAGCGTCGCCTCGTCGCCGTGGGTGACGATGGTCATGCGGGAGGCCGTCTGGTCCTGGGTCGGGGCCACGTTGAGGGTGTCAATGTTGTAGCCACGACCGCTGAACAGCCCGGCGATGCGGGTGAGCGCGCCGAACTTGTTCTCGACCAGCACTGAGATGGTGTGTCGCATAAGAAACCTGATATTTAAGCGCGGCGAACCTAGCCACTCACCGCGCCGGGGTCAATCTCCCAGTGCAGAATTCAGCAATCTCAGGCGCGGCGGATTCGCCACTATTTGGGGATGGGGTTACGCAGCCGGTGGCGGCGGCTGAGCGCTTTACCCGGCGCTGCGAACCGGCGTGCCGGGGGATTTTATCTCCCTGCCGGCGCCCG
>CAINDV010001157.1 GCA_903847485.1 uncultured Verrucomicrobiota bacterium | reverse complement strand
TGCCTGCTGGTTGGCGTCGCTGGATCACGGGTGCGGCGCAGAACCACTAGCCTCCAATCACTTTTAACACGCCAAGTTGTTGGTGCTCGGAACCGCCCAGTGCGGGCCCCGGGCCTACAGGCTGGCTGCTTTGCTGGCAGGCCGCGTGCTCCCACGCGGCGGGCGGCGGGTGGCAACCGGCAATTGGGGAATGCACGGGGCGCGTCTTGCGTCAGCAATCAAGGCTTGCTGTCTGAGAGCCGCTGCCTCAGTTTTGCCACATGCATACGAAGACATTGTCCTGCTCGTCACAACCCACAGAGCCTCAAGAACTCGAACCTCTGCGCGTTCGGGTTAAGAGTAAGCACCGGCCCACTGCTTGGCTCCTCCAAGGATGCGCCCCGCTTTCTGAACCAGCCCGCGTTTGTATAGGCACGCTCCGGGTTGCTCGGCGGTGTGGATGCTTGTGCTACACACTGTTGTTCCTCGCCAACAGCTTAGTGCGGCCTACAGTTTCGTGGGCTAATCCGCCGGTGGATGGTCTAGGTGCGGTGCCGGTCGGGGCGGAGCGGCGCTTTATGAAGGAGATTGACCAACCCAACCCGATCGAGCGCGCCCGGATCAACCAGCGTCTCCAGGCGCAGCAGGCCCGGCGGCAGTCCCGCGCAAAGGCCGGCGAGGCACCGGTGTTGGGCGAGGGACCGGAGTTGTTCGGCAAGAGCGGCACCGACCGTGTCCTCGTCATCCTGGTCGAGTTCGCGGGCACTAATACCTTCACCTGGACCCCGGGGGCCTCGACCTGGGATCCATTGGGCCGTTGCGACAACAGTGAGTTCGACGGCAGTAATCTAGCCAACGCGGCGGCCTCGCAGTTCTTTGCTCAGAAGCACGGGATTACCGGCCCGACTAACTTCACCTATCGCGGCCCGCTGCACAACGAGATCGCCCGGCCGCCCGGCACGAACGACCCCGCCGAGACGATGGTTTGGGTGCCCGATTTCGCGCCGAGTTACTACAGCAACATCATTCTGGGGAACGGCATGGTCTTCGACTATGCCCGTCAGGACGGCTCGGTCGCACATGAGGATTACACCGGCAAGTCAGTCCGCGATTATTATGAGGATCTCTCCAGTGGCGCGTACACACTTACCGGCACCGTCCTAGGCTGGGTGAAGGTGCTGAACTCCGTCTGGTATTACGGCGGCGACGGTTTGCCAGGAGCGAGATCCTGCTCACAGCGCCCCGCCAATATGGGTGCCATTCCGGGCGGCGGCGATGCGCGGACCCTGGTGGTGGACGCGCTGAAGAGCGCTAAGGCCGCCTATCCCGACCTCAATTGGTCGTCTTACGACTTAGACGGCGACGGCTACATTGACCGCCTCTGGATCATTCACGCCGGCCTGGGCGAGGAGGACAACCCTGGCCTGCTGAACCGGACGAGTTACGGGGAAGGCGGGCTGTGGTCGCACTCGTGGAGCTTGTCCTCGCCATACCAGGTGGTGCCGGGCGTTTCCGCCTGGAGTTACATAATGATGCCGGAGAACGCCGGCATCGCCGTGCTGGCTCACGAGTTCGGCCACAATCTCGGCGCGATTGACCTCTACACCTACGGCGACGGCCAAACCTCGGCAGGTTTCTGGACGCTGATGTCCGATAGCTGGGTGGGCTTTCCGCTGGGCTTTCTCCCGGAGGCGATGGACCCGATGCACCTGGACCAATGGGGCTGGCTTACCCCGCGCCTGATCAGCGACCCGACAAAGGTGTATTCGGTGAACCTCGGACAAGCCAGCCGGTTTCCATCCGCGACGAACCTGGTGCGCGCCGTGAAAATCGAACTACCGAACGGCACCTTGCCGTTGCCGGTGCAACCGCACGGCCTGTGGCAATGGTGGGGCGGACAGGAAGACCTCGCCGACGCACACATGACCCTCAAGCAGCCCATCCACGTCCCGGCCACCGGGGCCACGCTCGAATTCCAGACGGCCTGCGACACTGAGTCGGACTACGACTACTTCTATGTCGAGGCGTCCACGAACAACGGGACTTCCTGGCAAACACTTGCTCAACTTACCGGGACCAGCGCCAGCTTTCCGACTTACCAAGCGCAGAGTCTTTCGCTGACCGGCTGCTCCAACCAAGACACGCTCCTTCGCTTTCGGTACACCACCGATAGCTATGTCCTAGGAGCGGGACCGTTCGTGGATGACATCGTGGTGCGTTCCGGCTTGCAAGTGTTGCTGTTGGACAACGCTGAAACCGACACCGGACTGTGGACTTACACCGCGCCCTGGGCGCGCAACAGCGGGCAGTCCGCCAGTGGCGGCTTCACGCACAACTACTATCTCCAGTGGCGCAACACGAGTGCCTCCGGCGGTTACGATCAGGCGCTCGGCGACGCGCGCTTCCGCTTCGGTCCAGTCAACACTGGGCTGCTCGTGTGGTATCAGGACGACCGCTACGGTGATAACAGCATCGCCAATTACCTCACTGACTCGCCGTCCTTTGGGCCGAAGGGTAAGTTGTTAGTCGTGGATGCGCACCCGGAGCCTTACCTCGATCCCTATTGGATCGCGCGCGGCGTGTCCAACGAACTCGGCGTTGTGTTCAGTCGCGGCTCAATGCGCGACGCGACGTTTAGCCGCTGGCCGACGGCGGATTTCCATCTCAAACCGCCGTTCGCTTTTCAGGAGGCGGATTTCGCGGGGCGTCCGGCCGCGTCGCAATTCTCCGACGCGCTCGGCTATTATCCCGGCCTCCAGCAGCTTGGCGCGAGCCTCTGGCGCACCTGGCAATGGGACGCCAGCGTCGTCCTGCCTTCCACCAAGCCCTGCGGCGTGCTGGGGACCGGCTACACCGCCGGCACGCCGTTGCAGACAATTATTGCGACGCGAGCTTTCGTGGGCACAAGTGAGTTAATCACCTATCGGACCAACCTGCTGGCGTCCGGCCTGAGCCAGAACAGTGCCGACGGCAATCCCGGCAGCGTCGATGGCCAGTACGGCTGGAACGTCCGCATCGTTCAGCAAACTAACGCCTGGGCCGAAGTCGTGATTTGGAACAGCCGCTACGCCTCGCTCGACGACGATGGCGACGGCGTTCCTAACTGGCAGGAAGCCATCGCTGGCACCGATCCCAAGAACGCCCAGTCCTTCCTCCGGATCACGGGCACCACCTATGCCGGGCAGGACCAAAGCTTCCTGCTGGAATGGGCCAGTGCGACGAACCGGACCTACCGCGTGCTGAGAAGCACCTCTCTGCCAGGCAGTTTCCAGACCGTGGCCACCGATCTGCCGGCCACGCCGCCGCTGAACAGCTTCCGCGACCTCCACCCCGGGCTATCCCCAGAAGGGTTCTACCGGATTGAAGTCGAGTAACAGGCGCAGCCCTGCGGCGCGAACCCCTGCGACCGAGACCTCATGGGGCCTCCTGCTGACGCCGCTTATCTCGTCTGCTTCCGCCACCGCGCCGGCGGCGACAATAACTGGTGCCGGGCAAGGCAGGAAGGCAGCCACGAGTTATTGCGAGACAAGCCTCCTCGTGAAGGGGGCGGTTCTCACTTTTGACAGAGACGGTCGGCTCCTGGCCCATTTCCCGCCTGGTCACGAGCGTTGCGGATTGGGCCGGTGGAAGCCACAGATGGACCGCCGACCATCTGCAATCGCCGGGCGGGCGAGGCGCGAGGTAGGCGGGCAGTCCACAGTGCTCCGGGAGATTGGCGAGGGCAAGTTTGTCCTTGGACGCGCGACGAAATACTCGTTCACACAGAGGGTGTCGCCGAGGGAGTTAGTAACCTCGCCGGCGCTCTTCCACGCCGCGCAAAGCAAACTCGCCCACCAACTGTTCACCACCGGTTGGGCGGCCACCAGCCGTTTTCATTGTCGCCACCAGGCTCCCCGCTACCGAGTCTCGCCAACGCCCCGGACGTTCCTCTTGGAAGAAATTTCCAGCAGGGCACGCCGGGTCGAAACCTCCGGGTAATCGGTGGCTAATTGGCGGATCTTCTCCAGGGTCACAGCGTCTGTCATTCCTCTCAGAGCCTCGGCGGCGGCGTGTCGTGTGTCGGTAGCGTTCTGTAGGTCGCCGATGGTCTTCAGCAGCACAGGCACGGCTCGCGGATTGCCAATGCGGCCCAACGCCCACGCCGTCGCGGCCCGCCAGCAGGGGGTGAGGTCGTTGTGCAGGAAGAGCACGCCCGGTCCCAAGGGATCAGGATAGCCCAGCGCGGCCTCCGTTGGCGATTGCTCCAGCGCGGCTAACAAAGTGTCAGTGGAGCGCGGGTCAGCCAGATTCCCCAGCGAGCGGGCGAGGAAGAAGCAGACCCAGTGCTTCACGGGTAGCTTCGTCACCACCGGAATGCCGGTGTCGAACAAGCGCGGGATGTCGTTCGTCCGCGCCCGGTAGCGGTCGAACGCGGCGCGGATGCGCGGCTCGTATTGCCGGTCGCGGCAGGTCAGGGAAAGGATTTGCGCGGCGCGATTCTCCGGGTCCGGCTTGCCGCCCCACGCCTGATGTGTCACCGCGATGGCTTGTTCGATAGCCGGCATCCGCGTCGCGCCTGGGTCGCCGAGGATGGCCAGGCAAGTTTCCACCACGGACGGCGCGGCCCCACTGCGGCGGATGACCCGGCCAATCAGTGTCTCGCAGTCATCGCTCGGCAGGAGCAGGGCGCGGTCGGTATCCGTCGGCACGGACCGGATTAGATGAGGCACGATGCGGCTGGCCCGCGTGGAACCTAGGGCGTCCAGCGCCTCAGTGATGAGGTAATGCACCGGCGCGGCGTGACAGGCGATAAGCGCATCGTGGTCGCCATACCAGCGCGTGTGATTGGGGTAGTCCGTTAGTTTGGCGAAAGCGTTCGTGAGCGCGGCTTCGGCTTCGGGCGTGCCGAGGCGGCCCAGCGCTTCCACGGCGGCTTCGGCGAGAAACAAGTTACCGCTCGCGGGGTCACTATTGCGGAGGACAGTCTCGGCCAGCAGTGAAACCGCGCCGGTATCCTGCAAGTAACCGAGCGAGCGAGCCACGGCTTGCAAGGTGCGCGGGTTCGCCGGCGAAGCTGAGTTAAACATGGCGCCGTCGCCGTTGTGGTTCTTGCGCCACTCAGGATAGGGATTGTTCTCCCGTTCCCTCGCTAAGTGACTGCGCAACGCCGACCGGGCCGCCTCACCCCCGACGTGCCCCAGCGCCACCGCGCTGCGCCGGACCACATCGCGGTCAGTGCTGTTCAAGCGCCCGATAAGTTCCCGTTCGAGCTGGTTCCAGTCCGGGTTCTGAAACTCCGCGCCGAGTGACTGAGCCTGTTGCTGGCGCTCCGCGACGCTGGCGAAGGCATCCCACGCCGCGCCGCGACCAGTCAGATTTTCCAGTGCGACGGCCGCCGCCTGTGAGACCAGCGGCTCCGGATCGGCCAGTGCCGTCAGGAGCGGTGACACGGAGGCACGCGTTCCACAGGTGGCCAGCGCCAGCGCCGCTGCTACGCGGACTTCGCAGCTTTCATCGCGAAGATTATCCGCCAGCGCCGGGGCGGCGGCGCGGTCGCGGAAGATCGCCAGCCGCTGCGCCGCCGAGACTCTCAGGCCGGCGTTGGTCCCCTGCAATTGCGCGGTCAGCGCGGCGACTTCCTCCGGGCCGGTGGCCAGCGCGTTGGTGGTGTCACTGTGCCGGTTAATGCCCGCCACTTCGCGGTAACGGTCGAACTGTAATTCCATCAGGCCGGTCACGGCGGCGTTGTTGCCACGGAAGCGGTGCGGCTGGCCCTGGCCGAGTAGTTTCAATGGCTTCACCCTCAGCGCCTGCATCATTGGGACAGCGCTGGGCGGCGTGACTTCGCGCGGCTGATGGCAACCCACACAACCGCGTGTCTCGCCGGGCCGCACGTAGATCCAAGACATCTCGTTCAACTCCGAGCGACCCTCGGCATCTACCGCCTGGAAGGCAATCGCAGTGTCGGCGGGCACCTCGACCGCGAACGACCCATCCGGTGCAAGCGGGACGGTCCCCAACTCAGTCACTTCACTGCCTGCGTGGACGATGTAGGAATGCGAGGAGCGCACCGTAAGTCCTTTGCCAGCCAGCACGCGAATGGCTCGCACATGCGACCAACCCGCCGTGGTGTTCTTGGTGAAACGCGCATTCTGGCAAAACAGCACGCTGGTCGCGCGGGCTGCGTCGGTTGGACGCGGTTCCACCGCCTGCGCCAGCAAGGGCGGCAGCGGTCGCGCGCCGAGATAGACCGGCGAGTGGATTGGTTCACCGGGCGAGTCGAACACGATCACTGCGCGGTCGCTGCCGCCGCTGGAATCAATGAGGGCCAGCTTCTCGAAGGTGTATTCAGGATTTCGCCGCTTGGCGTTCTTCTTCGCCAATTCCGCCGGCGATCCACCCGGCACCACGCAGAGTAACCGCCCATCCGGCAGCGCCGCCACGTCGCTGGCTTCCACGCCCAGTTGTTTCCAATCCCGCGCCGCCTCTCCGGGCCGGCCCACGGTGATGCTTGATCCAGTGACAAACGCAACGCGGCCATCCGGCAGCGGGGCAGGGCTGCCGACGTTGAAGGCGCGCAGCCGCCCGCCATATTCAGGGCCAATGTCCAGCCCGAATTCCGTGTAGCCGGCCGTGCCGTCGGGATGCACCGCGTGCAGCAAAGTCTCCACTTTGCCGCGACCGAAGAAGTTATCGGAGCGGATGAAAATGATGCGCCCATCCGCCAGCACTTCCGGCTCGTTATCGAAGACGAACGTGTGAGTCAGCGGACGAATCTCTCGGCCGCTGGCGCTCATCACGAAGAGCGCGCGCGACGGCGGATTGTGATATTCCTCGAACGTCCCGATGCGCGTCGAAGTGAACACGATCCGGCCGTCGGGGAGTTCTGCAGGATCAATGTCGTGGAACGGGCCATCCGTCAGGCGCTGCAAATCCTTGCCCTCGCGCGAGAGCCGGTAGATGTGGAAAAAGCCGTCGCCCTCACGTGCCATCGCCAGGTAAATCCAGTGCCCGTCAAAGGATACGCTCGGAGAACCAATGCCGCCCTTGCCGGCGTCGAGCAGCACGCGCGGTTGCACACCGGGGCGGGCCGGCGCGAGCGCCAATAACTTCCGCCCCACCTTGATCGGTGCCGGCAGATCGTGCTCCGGGAAGGCGCGGGTGTGGTTCGGGTTGAAAATGGTGACGCTAAGGCTGTCCCGGCTCGTGCCGGTGTTCTGCGACGGACGGTACAAGCTGCAATCGTCGCCCACAAAAACGACGCCCTCCGGCCACGGGTAGTCGGCGGGCGGGGTGATCTCAGCTACAGGGCGCGGGCCGGGGCCGAAGCCGCGCCGCGCCGCGTCTTTCAAATCCTCCAACGCCTGCCGTGTCTGGCGACGGGCTTCCGTCAGCGGCCCGCCACCGCGCAACAGTGGCGAAGCGACCGCCACCGCCCCCCACGGCGCCGCGCCGAAATCGCCCGTGCGGTGCGCGGCCCGCCAGCCTTTGTCGTCGAACGCGGGCTTTTCCCAGCCCGGCTTCTCCTCGTCCGTGGATTTCCAAGTTTCATCGGTGACGACCACCACGGGCGGCCCGGCGGCGCGCTGCACCACGAGTTTTGCCACCAAGCCCGCCGGGCCGGGCATGGTATTCACCGCTTCCACCGCGACGACGTTTCGCCCGGGCACGAGCAGGCTGGCTACGTCGAACCGCTTCGGGCGGCCCCAGCAGTTGCCGTCCGCCTCGCTCTCGCCGACAAGCTTGCCGTTGAGGTAGAACGAGAAAAGATTGTCCGCCGTGATGATGCACTCCGCTGGCTGGACCGGCTCGGCGTCCGGAAGCTGGAACTCCGCGCGGAAATAGTTCACGCCGCCGGGGAAGTTCTGCGCGGTGGAGAGGGGCATCGGCTCGCTGGAAAACCAAATCCACCGCGCGCCCTCGAAAGTCGGCGGCGGAGGAGTCTGGGCTACGGCGGCCAGGCCGAAAGCCATCAGGCCGACTAGGGTGACTGTTTTGGTTAAGTTCATGCGCATGCTATTCAAAGCACTCCCTGACGCTACCACCGCGCCGTCTCTTCACAGATTGCGCAGCAATTCTCATTATGGCCCTGTCACCCCCGCCCGGTGCGGGCACCGGGCCTAGTGTGCCTGGCAGGTGCCGAACCTTTCGGGGTGAAACGTCCCCGACGGGGTGATGACGACAACCGTAGCCGAACGGCCAGGTGGGAACCGCAAGG
>CAINDV010001156.1 GCA_903847485.1 uncultured Verrucomicrobiota bacterium | reverse complement strand
GCTCGCCGCACGGCCCCGGCTCGTTTTAACTCACAGTCAGACATCTCTTGAACCAAACCAAAAACCTGTTGTGAATCTCCGCCTCAGACTGGCCGGTTTTGAAGTGCCCACCAGTGGCCGGTTTTGATCCGCCCGATGACAAAATCCGGCTGCCGAGTCCCCGCCTGAAGGACGAAGGCTCCCAACGCTGATGGAGCAACCCTCCGCAGAAGTCAGCGTGACCGGCGGGGTAAGGGTCGTGGCAGGTGTGGATAGTGTAACAAGGCAAAGCAGGGAAGGTGACTGGAACCGCCCGCGAGGGCAAAGACCCGCCGGGATAAGTCGTGAGACGAACCTGGCGGGAGTTCCAGAGACTGGCGCCTCAGCGATGGCAGACCCGGACATGACCAACCAGGTTGACCCAAGGGCCTGTGGGCGTCGTCGGCTAACCAACGAGCGCCGACCGTAAGGTGATGACCCCGCAAGGGGATAATAACGCCTGGACATAAGGTGAGTCTGTGGTGAGGCTGCTGAACGGGAATCAAACGCTGCGAGGCGGAAGGGTTCCCGGTAGAAGGCGGCGCTTCCGACCGTAATGGGGGAAAACCCGCCGTACGGGATGATAGGGGGGTGCCGGGGAAACACGAGCGCAAGCCGCGTGCGCCCCGGCCCTTCCCGACTTAGCCGAGCGGGCCAGTTCGATGAACGGTTCGGAGTCAAACGCCTTGGTGAAGCGGTCGGTGAAAGAGCTGGACAAGATAGGTGTTGTAGGTGCGCCCATCATAGCAGAACGGCTTGGTAATACGCTTGCGTAACATGCTTGCCAGAAGCATGTTACAGCCAAGGACTTGACACTCCAGGAGGCTCTGTACGGGCCTTTACGAGGTTGAGTGTCGCCGGAAAGACTCCGCGGCGCTCAGGACGCGCTGGCGGGGCCGCCAGGCGTGCGCAAAGGGCCTTGTAGAAAGCGAGGTCGAGAAGGCCGCAAATAATTTCGTCCAGTTCCGTTGAAATAACTCTCAGAAATCATTGCTAGCTGCCGCCGCCCGTGGCCCGCTCTCTTGCGCCGCCGCCGACCTCCGCAATCCCCCGTCGCCCGGCAGCCGGACAGCAATAGCCGGTCAGCAACCCAACCCGTTACCACATCGATCCCAAAATCAAAGATTTACATGCCCTCGTTTAGCCTGACACCCATTGGCGTCTCGCCTGGCGAACGGCAACCGGGACGGTTGCCGGGACGATGGCAACCGAGGACGGCTGCCCCACCACTCGGTGGCAGTGTCTTGGTGCGCCCCCGGCTGACTTTGGACTTTGCTCGGCGGCCATTCGATTTAGCATGGCCGCATGACGCACGCTGAAGTTCTCCAAGTATTCCGCGACACCGGCGCGCTGCTCGAAGGGCATTTCATCCTTCGTAGTGGCCTGCACAGCCGGCAATTTTTCCAATGCGCCCTGGCGCTCCAGCAAATGCCGGTCGTGGAGCGCCTTGGTGCCGCGCTGGCCGCAAAGGCGCGCTCGCTGGGCGCGACCACGGTGATCGCGCCGGCCATGGGCGGGTTGGTCATCGGCCAGGAAGTGGCCCGCCAGCTTGGCCTGCGCTTCATTTTTGCGGAGAAGGAGGACAGCAAATTGGTGCTCCGGCGCGGATTCAAGATCGCGCCGGGCGAGCGACTGCTCGTGGTAGAGGATGTTGTCACCAAGGGCGGGCGCGTGCAAGAAACCATTGCCATAGTTCAATTCTGCGGCGGCGTGGTGGCGGGCGTCGCGATGGTCGTGGACCGCTCCAATCGCGCCGTGGAACTCGGGGTGCCGACCTTCAGCCTGCTGGCGCTCGACGTGGAGGCCTTCCCCGCCGACCGCCTGCCGCCCGACCTCGCCGCCACACCCGCCGCCAAGCCTGGCAGCAAGTAGCCGATGGATCAGGCGAACGCGGAGTGCGGAACGCGGAGCGGGGGGGCGGCGGGAGCCTCGCCCTACCTTCCGCTCCGTTCCCCATTCCGCGCTCACCACTGCGCCAATCTGGCCAACAGGGGACGATGTGCCGGGCCATTGTGGCACACCTGACACACTGGCTCGCTCCCTGTCGGCGCCCGGAAAATGACAAATCCCCTTTGTTTTCAAGGTTTCGCCCCAATTCCACCGGCTGGCACCGCCCCTGCTCAATTGCGAGCGACACACTGAGCAATAGATTTTTATGGCAAAAGTAATTGGCATTGATCTTGGCACCACCAACTCGTGCATGGCCGTCATGGAAGGCGGCGATCCCGTGGTGCTCGAGAATTCCGAAGGCAAGCGCACGACGCCTTCCGTCGTGGCCTTCACTAAGACCGGCGAACGCTTGGTTGGCGAGGCCGCCAAGCGTCAGGCGGTAACTAACTCGCGCAACACTGTTTATTCCATCAAGCGTTTCATGGGCCGTAAGTTCCGCGAGGTACAGGAAGAGCTTAAGCGCGTGCCTTACAAGGTGGTCGAGGCCGCCAACGGCGACGCCCATGTCGAAGTCGAAGTGGACGGCAAGCCCAAGGCCTTCAGCCCACCTGAGATTTCGGCGATGATTCTCGCCAAACTCAAGAGCGACGCCGAAGTGCGTCTCGGCGAAAAGATCACTCAGGCCGTCATCACGGTGCCGGCTTACTTCAACGACTCCCAGCGTCAGGCCACTAAGGACGCTGGCCGCATCGCTGGCCTGGAAGTGCTCCGCATCATCAATGAGCCGACCGCCGCATCCCTCGCCTACGGCTTGGATAAGAAGAAGGATGAGAAGATCGCGGTTTATGACTTAGGCGGTGGCACATTCGACATATCCGTGCTCGAAATTGGCGAAGGTGTCTTTGAGGTCAAAGCCACTAACGGCGACACCCACTTAGGCGGCGACGACTGGGATAACCGGATCATGGATTGGATCCTAGACGAGTTTAAGCGTGAGCACGGCATGGACCTGCGCAAGCAGCCCGACGCCCTCCAGCGCATCAAAGAGGAAGCGGAAAAGGCTAAGATCGCCATCTCCAGCGCGCAGCAATACGACATCAACCTTCCCTTCATCACTGCCGACGCCAGCGGGCCTAAGCACATCAGCGCCAAGCTGACTCGCGCTAAGATGGAGCAGCTTTGCGACGACCTGTTTGAGCGCACCGTCGGCCCGGTCAAAGCCTGTCTCAAAGACTCTGGTATAAGTGCGGACAAGATTGACGAACTCGTACTAGTCGGGGGCATGACACGTATGCCGCGCGTCGTCGAAGTCGCTCATACTCTTGTCAACAAAGCGCCTCACCAAGGCGTGAACCCGGACGAAGTCGTCGCTATCGGTGCCGGCATCCAGGGCGGCGTGCTTAAGGGCGAGGTCAAGGACGTGCTCCTGCTCGACGTTACTCCGCTGTCTCTCGGCATTGAGACGCTGGGCGGCGTGTTCACGCGGCTCATTGAGCGGAACACCACAATCCCGACTAAGAAGAACGAGATTTTCTCTACCGCCAGCGACAACCAACCCGGCGTGGAAATCCACGTCCTGCAAGGCGAGCGACAGTTCGCCCGCGACAATAAGACCATCGGCAAATTCCAGCTCGCGGAGATTCTGCCGGCACCGCGCGGTATGCCGCAGATCGAAGTTACCTTCGACATTGACGCCAACGGCATCCTGCACGTCAACGCCAAGGATCTCGGCACCGGCAAGGAACAGAAGATCACTATTACCGCCAGCAGCGGTCTTAGTAAAGATGAGATCGAGAAGATGCGCCGGGACGCCGAAGCCCACGCCGATGACGACAAGAAGCAGCGGGAAGTCGTCGAGTCGCGCAACGAGGCGGACAACGCCGTCTATCGCTCCGAGAAGATGCTCAAGGACAACGCCGATAAGATAGCGGCGGGCGACAAGAGTAAGATCGAAAGTGCCGTTGCCGCCGTGAAGGAAGCCTTGAAGGGCAGCGACGCCGAGGCCACTAAGTCGGCCAGCGAGAAACTCAACGAAGCTTGGCAGGCTGTCTCGGCGGAGCTTTACAAAGCCGCCGCCGCCAAGGCGCAGGCGGAAAAAGGCCAGACGCAACCGTCGCCCGAAGGTGGTGCGCCTAAGTCGGAACCTAAGAAGGACGAAGGCCCAATTATTGACGCGGAAGTCGTGGACGAGAAGAAGTGACCTGATTTCGTCCGCCACGGATGGAAGCTTCCGCCGAAATGCAGCGTATCGCAGCCAAATTGATGTGGTGGCAGGAGCCATCAGTCTCGCTGGCTCGGCCAGCCAGGTTTGTTATGCAGGTAATGACGCTCGGCACTTGGCGGGATGTGCAGTTGGTAGGTGAAGCCTATGGCTGGGAGGCTTTTCGCGACGCCTTGGTCCACGCGGACCCGGGCGTGTTTGACCCGCGGTCCTGGACTTACTGGCATGGTCGGTTCGGGCTTCCGGTGCCCGCCCTGCCGCGCCGTTCCTAATTGGCAGAACTTGCGGGACGCAGCAGTGATGGTGTAAACCGTGCCTGAACTCAATCGGCTGCCCGGCGGATTGGCGGCAGTCAGCTAGTGAATACGATTTTCCCTCCGCGAGTGCGGCGGGATTTGCTTACGGACAAAACAAACAAACACATAAATCAAAACTATGGCACTAAACGTGAAACCCCTCGGCGACCGCGTTCTGGTTGAACCGATCGAAGAGAAGGAAGTAAAAAAGGGCGGCATCATCATTCCCGATACCGCCAAAGAGAAACCGCAGGAAGGTAAAGTCGTTGCCCTAGGCACCGGCAAGACCGACGACGATGGCAAGAAATTGCCCTTTGAAGTCAAGGTCGGCGACCGCGT
>CAINDV010001155.1 GCA_903847485.1 uncultured Verrucomicrobiota bacterium | reverse complement strand
GCCTGAGCGCCGAGAAGAAGCTGACGATGTGATCGCAACGCAAGAAATGTAGTGAAGACCTTTGGGTATCCGCCTGCGAAAGATCGAGGAAATCCGCAGGCCGCCCAGGGAAACTCGCCCCAGTATCGAAAGTTAGGTTAATTCGGCACTGAATAATTGCGTGTCGGGCAAAAAGAAACGGGACGCGCTGACGCGCGTCCCGTTGGCGGAGAGAGAGGCAAACTCAGGCACCCATGCCGTCTTCGAAGGAGCCGGCGGCGAGCGGGAAGCACAGGTTGTCGCGGACGTAAACGATGCCGTTGGCGCTCGTGGCGTCGAGATCGCGGTAGGCGCTCTCAGCTTCCACGACCAGCGGGGCGGTCTTGGTGCCCATGACCTGGCAGTAGCGCTGCGGGTAACCGATGTTGATCAGACATTCCGCGTAGCGGCTCATGCTCAGATCGCCACTGGGGATGTCCACGAACTGCATCGCGCGATCCGGCCAGTTCGGGGCCATCATGCGCACCGGCAAACCTTTGCGGATGACAAAGTTCTTCACATGGCAGGCATAGACGCGGGCACCGACCTTGCGGAAACGGGTTTCCCAGTCTTCGCCTTCCCAGCAGTGGGAAGGATCAGCGTTCACCGCGAGACATTTGTCGCCGTCGCACGCGGCCACGATCATGTTGAAATCGTCGGCCGTCATCGCCACGGTGCCACCGTGGATTTCATGGGCCAAATAAAGTCCGAGCTTGTTCGCATGGGCGCGGAGCTTGGCCGTCTTGGTGACGAAGCGTTCCTTGCCTTCGGCCAGCAGGTCGTAATCGGCACCTTTCCAGAAGCCCCAGGGATAGCCAGTGGCCATTTCCCAGCCAAACGCGACGCCCCAGAACATCGGGATGATCTTCACGCCCAGTTCAGCGCAAAGGTCCATCAGCTTGAGCAAGTAATCCTCGGCCCATTTTTCGATCTGTTCGGGCGCTTTCTTGGCTACGTCGGCTGGGGTGAAGGGCCGGATGGTCGGACTGCCGGTCCAAGCCGTAGTGTGGACCCAGAAGGGGCAATGGGCCGAGATGCCGTCGAGCTTCAGCTTGGCCTTCTCGAAGGCCTGCTTGATTTCCTTGGCGGTCTTGAAGCCGCCCTTGTCGTTTTGGATCATGAAATTCGAGGGCTGCGCGCCGGCGGCGCCGGACTTTTTCGCGTAGGCCAGGAATTCAGCGAGACTTTTGGCACCGTGCTGGGCGCCTTCGATGCTGGGATGATAACAGGGTTGTGCCATAGATGTTGATGTGATGTTTGTGATTTTTGTGACGTTTGGACTGTCAGTGCGGACAATCGGATAACGGGTTTCCCGCCCGGAGGCAATGCGAAAATTCCCGGCCCGCGCGTTCTGTATGGCTGATTCACGAAGTGGCCAGGGCGCTGGAATGACGGGCCGTTACGAGGGAGAAGGCTTTGCGCTGCTGGCAAGCTGCCATCGCGTCGAAGAAGCCGCTCGTCGTGGCGTTACGGCGGGGGCGGGCGCGCTGGATC
>CAINDV010001154.1 GCA_903847485.1 uncultured Verrucomicrobiota bacterium | reverse complement strand
CGGCGACGTGGTCATTCATCCCGCGTTCAACGGGCTGTGGCAGTTTGCCGGCCCGGGACGCTGGAACGACCCCGATATGCTGGAGGTTGGAAACCTCAAGTCGGATCGGGAAAACCGAACCCACTTCGCCCTCTGGTGCATGCTCGCCGCCCCGCTCATGGCCGGGAACGACTTGAGATCTATGACTCCTTCCGTCCGCGATGTCTTTACCGCCGCCGAAGTCATCAAGATTGACCAGGATCCCCGGGGCGTGCAGGGCTGCAAAGTTTACGACGATGGCGATCACGAAGTGTACAACAAACCTCTGTCGGATGGCACGACCGCCGTTCTCCTGCTCAACAAGGGCGCCAAAGACTCCGATCTTACCGTCTCTTGGGATCAGATCGGCCTGAAGGGTTCTCAGAAAGTAAGGGATCTCTGGCAGCGCAAGGACCTCGGCATCTACACGAATCAGTTCACCGCCAAGGCTCTCCCTCAGCACGAACACCGATTGGTCAAAATCGGCACTCCCGGCCGGCCGCCGCTGCCGCTGCCCAAAGCTGTGGCCCCGGCGAAATACATGGTCACCCGCCACGGCAAGACCTATCTCTCCGATCTCTACTACGTCTGGCGCGCCGGTCCGGCCGCTCCTCGATACAACTCTAACCCCGAGGGCCAGCCCATTGTCCTCGGCGGGACGCCTTACCCGCGGGGTTTCGGTTTCAAAGGCCGTTGCCTGGCCATGTTCAAACTCAATGGCAAGGCGAATCACTTCAGGGCCGTTATCGGTCTCGACGCTGCCTGCCAGAGCGACGATTCCTGCCGGTTCAAGGTCCGCAACCTTGACCCCATCGGCCCGACCTCCTTGCTTTACGATAGCGGCAAGATGACCAAGGACACCGCGCCCAAGACCGTTGATGTTGACGTCAGCGGGGTGGACTGCCTGATCCTGGAATGTGAGAGCAAGACAGCCCTTGCCAATTGGGCCGAAGTCTATGTTGTCGTCGATTGACGGGCACCCATTCAGCAGCCGGCCGGAGACCACTGGCCGGCTGGAGCTTGCCTTCATGCTCGCCGTCGGTTGTTGACTGCGCTATGTTCACGGCTAAAGAAATGGAAACAAATTAGTTACCGGAGATTCCTTATGTTAAGAAGTAAATTGCTCGTCCTGTTCAGTTCCTGCCTTGCCTTCGGCTTGGTCTTGCCCCCGGCACCCGTGCTCGGCGCTACCAACCAAATCGAAAGAGGCGAGATGGCTGGATACTTACTCGTCCCCAACGAGAAAGTTCCAAAGACTTACAACGCCGGGTTTTCCTTGTATGTAGCCGCGTGGCCTTTGTTAAAGGAATATCCGGGGACTCGTTTCCAAACGGGCCTGTTCGGCACCTGGATGCACGCTCAGTATGACGGTCCAGACCCGAAGAATCTCTACTCCGACATCGAGGGCGGCCTGGGTTGGTGGCGCGACACGCGGTTTGCCACGGAAACCCCGAAGTTCATCATGGGCGGAGTGGCTCTGAATTTCGTCGCCTGGGCCAACGGGCCCGGGGCCGGACAAGGCAGGGATTGGAATAGGCCGGCAGGCAAGTACGGCGCGGCGCAACTCAGCCCCTGGGTGCTGTGGCCCCCCGATGGCTTGAACCTCAAACAGGGTACCTGCGGGCAGCTCTTCGGCTACGGCTATCTGCCGCTGCCGCTCACCAAGGCCAAAACTACCACCGCCGGGAAGGACGTCCCCACCGGCGATAACTGTTGGACCTTGTTTCTGAACACGGGGAATTTCAAGGGCCCGGTGGCGTTCTTCACCCCCTACTTCTTCTCCCGCGCCTCGGTGGACGATCCGAAACTGGCCGGCTTGTTCCTGGATACACGCCCATCCGAGCCCAATCGGGCTTTGCAGATGGAAACCCAGTATGTCCCCAGTATCCAGGCCACGGACGACAAAGGCGAGACCTACGCCCGGATAGCCCACACTTCTTTCCCCCGCGGGCCGGAGGGCGATTCGACGCTGGTGCACCGCATCACCTCCTACAACCGGAAGGCGCTCTGGGATTCCGTGAAGGCGTGGTTTGAAGGCGGTCCCGAGGCCAGCGGCAGCATCAACGCGCAGGAGGCCGTGGTCCACTCCTTCACTGGCAGCGGCGGCGCAACCTGGAGAATCTATACAGGAACCGACGCCAAAGAGGAAAGACCGCCGGTGGCCTGGAAATCCTTTGCGACTCCCGCGGCGCCGCAGCCCGATACCTTCGCTTACAAGTGGAGTTCCCCGCTGGTGGTGAAAGACGATTCCAAAGACGGCCCGCTGGTGACGCTCCCCGAGTACTATCACCAGGTGAAGGGGGCTAAGGACAAACCAGAGTGGGTTCCGGTGCGAGCCGAAGACGTTCCGGCCGAAACGGGCCTGGCCAAGGCGACCTTTAAGCGGCCCAACGAGCGCTCCGAACCCTACGTCACGCCCGACGATGTTAACAGTTGCTGGAAGAAGCCCGGTCCCGTGGCCGGACCATTCCAGGCCCATGTTGGTGACGGCACCGTGGTGACCTACTATTGGTATCGCTTCGCCGATCAACCTGCACTGCTCAACGCCGATTTAACCGATCAAGAGCGGGAGGCCATTCAAGCGCGGGTGGAAAAACTTCACCGGAGCTGGGAGAAGGACAGGGACTACCTGCCGCCACCGACGGTTGGCACACTGGCGGACCTTGACCCAGCCTTGATTGTCACGCCGCCGCCGGGTTTGGAGGTGGGGTATGTGCCCATCGCCACCCGACAAGCGGCGAAAGAATGAACCAGCCGAACCCGACCTAGACTATGAACCACCCACTTCAACTCATCTCACTATTCCTTTTGACCGCGTTGCCCGCAGTCCCCGGTGCCACTGCGGCAGCGAAGCCGCTGAAAGTCTTCATCCTCGCCGGGCAATCCAACATGCAGGGACATGCCAAAGTCAGCACCTTTGAGCACATCGGCATGGACCCGGCTACAAAGCCGATGCTTGCCGAGATGCTGAAAGCCGATGGCTCGCCGAAGGTCTGCGAGCGGGTGTGGATTTCCTCGATTGGCTGCGCCGACACCGAACAGACGGGTAAGTTGACGGTGGGTTTTGGTGCCTCGACCGAGAAGACCGGGCCGGAGTTCACCTTTGGCCTCTACATGCAGAAGTTCACGGACGCGCCCATTCTGCTCATTAAGACTTCGTGGGGCGGCAAGAGCCTGAACACCGACTTCCGCCCGCCGAGCGCCGGGCCGTATGTGTTCAATGAAACGCAGCTCGCCTCTTTCCAAAAACAGGGGAAGGACCTCGCCGCCATCAAAGCCGCGAAGGAAAAGGAAACAGGCGTGAACTACCGACTCATGATCGAGCATGTGAAGAAGGTGCTCGCTGACATCAAACGCGTGGTGCCGGACTACGACGCCACGCAGGGCTACGAACTGGCGGGCTTTGTCTGGTTCCAGGGCTGGAACGACATGGTGGATTCCGGCACCTATCCGAATCGCGACAAGGTCGGTGGCTACGATGCCTACAGCACGGCGATGGTCCATTTCATCCGCGATGTGCGGAAAGATTTGAACGCGCCGAAGCTGCCCTTCGTCATCGGCGTGCTCGGCGTGGGCGGGCCGACGGCGGAGTATGGTCCCGACCAGCAGCGTTACAAGGCGACGCACCAGAACTTCCGTGATGCGATGGCGGCACCGGCGCAGTTGCCGGAGTTCAAAGGCAACGTCGCAGCGGTGCGGACGGAGAAGTATTGGGACCACGAGCTGACTGCAGCCAAGTCGAAGGATAATGAAATCAAACAGCGTGCGAAGAAGCTCGCGACAGAAGGCAAATTGAAACCCGCCGAGGAAAAGGCTGCGCTGGAGAAATTGCGCATGGAGGGGCTTACCGAGCGCGAGCGGCAGGTGCTGGAGAAAGGCATTTCCAATGCCGAGTTTCACTACCTCGGTTCGGCAAAGATTCTCGGCGGCATCGGCAAGGGCTTGGCTGAGGCGATGGCGGAACTCAATCACCCCAAGACGACCAAGTGATGAAAACCTCCCTCGTTGCCCTCGCCCTCACCGCCCTCATCGCCGCGCCGGTTCCGGCTCTTGCCGCTGGCAAGGGCCAGCCATTGGTAGTACCCGACTTCACCAAAGGCGATGCCATTCCCGCGAAAGCGAAACACGACTGGAATCTCGGCCCCACGGGGCTGCGCGGGTGGATATTCTGCGACAAGATGGTGACCACTGATGCGCGGCAGATTTCCATCACCAAAGTGGAGAAGGGTTCTCCAGCCGATGGCGTCTTCCTTGTCGGCGACGTCATCCTTGGCGTCGGCGGCAAGCCGTTTACCTACGACCCGCGCACCGAGTTCGGCAAGGCACTCACCGCCGCCGAATCGGAAGCAGGCGGAGGCAAACTAGCCGTGACCCGCTGGCGGGCGGGCAAGGCGGAAGTGGTTGTCGTCAAACTCCCGGTGCTGGGCAGCTACAGTTCCACCGCACCCTTTGACTGCGCAAAATCCAAGCGCATTCTTGAGCAAGGGTGCAAGGCCCTTGCCGAGAAAATGGCGAAATCCTCGCAGCAAGAGGATCCCATCGTGCGTTCGTTCAACGCGCTGGCCTTGTTAGCCAGCGGCGATCCCGCCTACCTCCCGCTGATCAAGAAAGAAGCCCAATGGGCCGCGGACTATTCGGCCGACGCGATGCAGACCTGGTACTACGGCTACGTCATGATGCTGCTCTCCGAGTATGTGATGGCGACCGGCGACGAGTCGGTGATGCCGGGCCTGCGGCGTCTCGCGCTGGAAGCCGCCAATGGTCAGAGCGCGGTGGGCTCGTGGGGCCACAAGTTCGCGCTGCCCGATGGCCGCCTCGGCGGCTACGGGATGATGAACCCTCCGGGAGTGCCCCTGACTATTTCGCTGGTGATGGCCCGCGCGGCGCGGGTGAAAGACCCGGCGTTGGACCGCGCCATCGAACTCAGTGCCCGCTTGTTGCGATTCTACATTGGCAAAGGGGCGATCCCCTATGGCGACCATCATCCGTGGATTGAGAACCACGACGACAATGACCAACTCTTTGAACGCCTCGGCAGTTGGTCGCCAGTGGTCCGCGAGACGATCCGTGCGATCAAAGCCTCGACGGACTCCCCGGAACTCATCCGTCTTAAATAGAATGAAACACATCCTCACCCTCCTTGCCGCCCTGTTGCTGGCTCCAGTGGCAGTCCACTGTGCCGAACCACCGAAAGCTGGTGCCGACACGAAGACCTTGCGCGTCTTTATCTTCGCCGGCCAGTCAAACATGGTTGGCTCTGACTCGAAGGCGGAGGACATCAAACGCTTCCCACCGTTTGTCGGTTTGGATCTCCCTCAAGACAAGGTCTTGTTCGCTTACAACATCGGCCGTGAGGAGAAGCTGACCTCCAAGGGTTGGGTCGCTTTGCAGCCCGTGGATGAGGTCGTCGGACCGGAACTCAGCTTTGCCAGAAAAGTATCCCAAGAGATCAATGCCCCCATCGCCATCATCAAGTGTGCAGCGGGCGGAACGACTTTGGGAGGCGATTGGAATCCCGATGACCCCAGTGGCTTCAAGCTCTATCCGCGGGCATTGCAGTTGATTCAATCATCCCTGGCCGAACTGGATCGGAAGAAGGTGGCTTACCGGATCGAAGGTTTCATGTGGCATCAGGGGGAAAACGATATGTTCGACGAAAAGTTCAAGCCGAACTATGGCAAGAACCTCAAGAACTTTCTGGCAAGCTGGCGGCGCGACCTCAAGTCGCCCGACCTGAAATTCTACATTGGAGAGCTTTGCACCAAGACGATTTGGGGCATGGGCAACCGTGAGAATAGGTATGCCATCCGGGCGGGGCAGAAAGCCGTCACCGACTCCGATCCGCTGGCGGAATACATCCCGACTTCGCATGATGCAGTGGAGATTGGCGGAGGTGCGGGCCTGCATTATCACTACGGAACCCTGGGGCAACTGGGCAAGGTCCCCGGCAACATTGCCATCGCCAAGTTCACGCACAGTGGTTCGCAGATGAACGACTGGACTCCCGCGGGAACGAACGCCAAAGACCGGAACCTCTACCCGCAATTCATCGCCTTCATCCAGGAATCCATCCAGGAACTTCGGGCCAAAGGCCATCCGGTGGAGCTGGCCGGCATCTTCTATCATGCCGGGGAAAACGAAATGTCCTTCGGTCCGTATCGCAGAGATGCGGCCCAGTGGCTGCAATCCACGGTCGCACAAAGTCGCCAGGACTTGGCGCTGCCTTCGCTGAGATGGCATGTCAGCCAACAGCCGCCGACCGATGAGAAGGGGCTCAGCCGCATTGACGTCACCGCGAGCCTGACCGCCCTCGCCGCCGCCGACCCTGCTTTCGTTCACCTCAAGGCATTCTCTCTTCCCCCACAGGAAGAAAAGCTGGTCATCACCACGGCGGGCATTGTTCAATTGGGGGAATCGCTTGCCCAAAGCTACCGCGAACACAAGTAGCTTTGGCAGAACTGAAACAACTCAAATAGTGAACTTGATGAAAACCGCACTCCTCTCGCTGGCCCTCGCCACTATCATCGCCGCGCCGGTTCCAGCTCTGGCCGCGGCCAAAGCAAAGGCGACCACGATGCCCGACTTCACCAAAGGCGACACCGTGGCCAAGGACGGGCCTCACGACTGGACGCTTGGGCCGACCGGGGCGCGCGGGTGGATTTACACCGCCAACGGTCACTCGGCGGAGGCGCGCCAGATTCTCGTGACGGCGGTGGCGAAGAACTCTCCGGCGGCGGCTGTGTTGAGCACCGGCGATGTCATTCTCGGCGTGGACGGGAAGAGTTTTTCCAGCGATGCGCGCATCCAGTTTGCCAACGCCATCGGAGTGGCGGAGACGGAGAAAGGCGGCGGCAAACTGCGTCTGCTGCGCTGGCGCGCGGGAAAGTCGGAGGAAGTGGTGGTGACGCTGCCGGTGCTCGGCAGCTACAGCGCCACCGCGCCGTATGACTGCCTGAAATCCAAACGCATCTTCGAGCTGGGCTGCAAATCGCTCGCACAGCGGATGAGCGGGCCGAATTACACGCGAGGGCTAAACGCGATCCCGCGTTCGCTCAATGCGCTCGCGTTGCTGGCCAGCGGGAACAAGCAATATCTCCCGCTGCTTCAGAAAGAGGCGCAGTGGGCGGCGGACTTTACGGCGGAGGGTTTCGCGACGTGGTATTACGGCTACGTTCTCACCTTCCTCGCGGAGTATGTCAGCGCGACCGGCGACCAGGCGGTGATACCCGGCCTGAAACGCCTCGCGCTGGAAGCGGCTCTCGGCCAGAGCGCTGTTGGCACATGGGGGCACTAGTTCGCCATGCCCAACGGGAACCTGAACGGCTACGGCTGCATGAACCAGCCGGGCCTCAGCCTCTGCATCGGCATGGCGCTGGCCCGCGACGCCGGCGTG
>CAINDV010001153.1 GCA_903847485.1 uncultured Verrucomicrobiota bacterium | reverse complement strand
GGCGCCACCAGCGTCTTGAACCTCCGCCTGGCGCTCAAAAGCAACCGGTGGGATGAATGCTGGGATCGCCTCAACAACGCCAACTATCTCAAAGTCAAACTCGCCGCCTGAACAAAGTTACTCTGCGGTCACGCACCCGATCTTTTTCATGATTTTATTATTTGGTTTACTGCGGCGGTAACTCTACTCAAGAATCGGCCCCCTGCCAGACAATCTTCCCTCCGACGATGGTCATTTGGGCGCGGCCCTTCAGCGGCCAGCCGAAGAAAGGGCTGTTCTGCGATTTGCTGGCGGTGTCCCGACGCTCGAAAGTCCATTCACGATCCAGGTCCATCACGGTGACATCCGCATCGGCCCCTGGGCTCAGAGTGCCTTTGGCCAGGCGCAGCAGCCGGGCGGGCGCGACGGTGAACTTCGCGATCAGGTCCAGCAGCGCCAGCCGTTTGGCGTGGTAAAGCTGCATCAGCGAAAGCGCTAGTTCCGTCTCCAGCCCGGTGATGCCGAAGGGTGCCTGGTCAAACTCGACTTCTTTTTCGTAATCACAGTGTGGCGCGTGGTCACTGCTGATGATTTCGATGGTGCCGTCCGCCAAACCGGCCAGCAACGCCTCGCGGTCGGCGGCGGCGCGCAGTGGTGGGTTCATCTTGAAATGCGTGTCGAACGACGGCCAGCTCGGCAGCTCGCCGCCCCGCTCGGTGACCCCGAAGACGTCCCGCCCGTCCGCCGCCCAGAACTTCTCGCTCCCCGCCACCGCCGCGTCGGTGAGCGTGAAATGATGCGGACAAGCCTCGCCGGAAACCGGTACTCCGCGCGCCTTAGCCTCGCGCAGCAACCGCACGCTCCCGGCCGAACTCAGGTGCTGGCAGTGGACCGGCGTGCCCGTCAATTCCGCCAACAGGATGTTGCGCACCACGATCATCTCCTCGCCCTTGGCCGGCCAGCCGCGCAGCCCCAGCAACGTGCTCCAGTATCCCTCGTGCATCACGCCGTCCGTGACCAGCGCGTAGTCCTGGCAATGATCCATCACCGGCAGATCGAAGAGGCGCGCATACTCCATCGCCCGGCGCATGACCTCGTTGTTCTGGATGCAATGGCCGTCGTCGGTGAGCGCGACGATGCCCGCCTTCTTGAGCGCGCCGATGGACGCGAGTTCTTCTCCGGCGATGGCTTTGGTGATGGCTCCGGCGACAAATACGTTCACCCGGCCCGCCTCCGCCGCCCGCGCCTGCAACCACGCCACCGTGCTGGCGCTGTCAATGGCGGGCGAAGTATTCGGCATACACACCACCGAGGCGAAACCGCCGCGCGCCGCCGCCGCCGTGCCGGTGGCGACGGTTTCCTTGGCCGACTGCCCCGGCTCGCGCAGATGAACATGGAGATCAATCAAACCAGGGCAAACCACCCGGCCGCGGACGTCCACGCGCACGGCGTCGGGCGGAGCGGATTGGGCGACGGCGGGGCCAATTCCCACCACCTTCCCGTCTTGAAGCAACAGGTCGGCAATCTGGTCAAGTCGATTGGCAGGGTCAACAATCCGCCCACCGGTGAGAAGCAACGCGCTCATGGGGACGAGCATAAGCGCGGACAGATTGACAAGGCAAGCGCGGCTGTTAGAGTTTGGTCCGCAGCGGGCGGGTGTAGTTCAATGGTAGAACGGAAGCCTTCCAAGCTTCACACGTGGGTTCGATTCCCATCACCCGCTCCAAACTTGTCAAAAGCCGACTGGACAAGGCGAACCCACCGGGAAACGCAAAGTCGCGCGGACTTACGATCACCAGAGTGGCCAGTGTTCTTCTGCCGCTAATTCAGGAAATTGCCCCACCAACTGCCTCTTCAAGAGAGTCTCGCTGTCCTGGCCTTCGTCCCATCCTGGACAAGTCGCATCGAGCACCGCAGCCGCTTTTCTCACACGGGATAGAGTAAGGCTCGGGTAGTAGTCCGTGCGGGCGACAAGTTCTAAGAGGTTGTTTCGGTTATCTTGAACTCTCGCTTCATGCACCTCTGCCATCTCGATGTCCTCAATCAAATCCTTGGCTTCCCGGTAGGTTAATGTCTTTCCGTCCGCCGCGTGATCGCTCGGCTCTTCACCGTCGGCCTTCAATATCGGCCGCAAGCGTGCCAACTGCTCATCTGTCGCCGGACGGTTGTAGTAGGCTTCATTTACTTCCGGAAAATCATTGGCGCATTTATCCAGTGCAGTGCTGGCTTGGCCTTTTGTTATGCCGACATCCCAAACGCACCCAAAATAGCGAAGCTTCTGCTTTTGCTTTTCTGTGGCTGGCTCGGTACGCCAAGGATCGACCGCAGTGTTCTTGGCTAACTCCTTGCGCTCCCGTTCCAATAAGGAGCGTGGAGTCTGTCCCTTGGCATTCTTTAAGTCCCACATATCAGGTGTCATGCAATCGTTGGGAATCAAGTAGAGCATGTCAGCGGCTGCAATATGATGCAGGATGGTTTCGGAGGAGGCGTCTCTTGTTGGAAGTGTCAAGAACTCCCGCGTTGGAAACTCTTGGGGGATGCGGTAGGCTCGCCGCCAGTCAGCCAGAATATGCAAAGGCGTTTTCCCTTCTTTGTCCCATACGGTCATGGTTTCCTTGGTCAAGAAGCACGAAGGGATTTGGCCAAACAGGCGCTGGCGTGCTGCAACATGTAGCGGGGTTTCCCCGCAGTTGTTTTGAGCTAGAAAATGCTGGATTGTGAGCATGTGCGACGGAATAGCAGCGAGCATCCCGTGGGCTACTGCACTGTGGATGTAGGTGTTTCCGTGTGGGAGGCGTCTTGTTATGGTCTTTTCTGTCAGTCGCGTTAGCCGCACATACAGCTTTTCGTTGACGGCTGTCTTTGGTGGCGGCAACGGCGGGTCAGGCGGCAGCTGTACGTAGGGTGTTGGGAAGCGAATCTGCGGCCTTCCCGCTGGCGTGTAGGGCGGCGCTGCTTTCATCAGCACGAATGGCTGTCCGCAAGTCGGGCAAGGCACGATTTGCCCCGTCCCTGCGGCCGGATATTCGATAGACTGCCCACAGTGCGGGCACTCGGATTTGAGATACCCTCCGCTTCCAGCATCGGAAATGACTCCGGCTTTTAGGGCTTCGAGAGCTTCCAGCTTTGCTACTCGCGCAATGATGTCGTCACCTTGTGGTTCCGGTTTCATCCTCATGCTCAATCTGAAAGCGGCAATGCCTTGCCGGCTTTCGGCAAGTTGCGCCTCAGTCATTTTCGACGCCATTACTTTGGCGTCCTCGGCCGCATCTGCATGTTGTTGTTCTCCGGCGAGGCTCATCCACTTGTGGGCCTGAATGAGGTTTTGGCGGACTACTTCTCCTTGTTCATACATCAGAGCTACATTGCATTGAGCTATGGCGTGGCCTCCTTGGGCGGCCTTCAGCCACCAATTGAACGCCTGCTGCGGGCTTTGCGCCACCCCGTGCCCAATGTGGCATAGCCCGCCCATGTGGTATGCAGCAAGCGTGTGTCTCCCTGCTCGGCTGCCTTCCTGATCCACCCGGCTGCCATGCCGTAGTCTTGGGTAACACCATGCCCGTGGAGATAGCAAATGCCCAAGTTGTTTTGTGCCGCTGCATTTCCTCGTTCGGCTGCTGGGCGGAGCCATTTTACAGCTTCGTTGTAGTCTTGATAGAAGAGCCCGATTCCTTCCATGTGCCCCACACCCAATGCAGACATGCATTCGACATCTCCAAGCTTCGCGCCTCTGGTTACCAGGTCCAGGGTTTTAGCCATCGCGACTATTTGGGCGGTCTCGCTGCTCATAATGTTGTGCTAGGAGTGGCGAATCAGGTTCCTTGCCGCCGCCCCTTGCCCCAAAGTGCAACGGCCGTACGGTCCAAGTCAACCGCGCTGTCGGATCGCTTTCTGGTGCCAGCGCGGGCTGAAGGCTATTGACCCGGCGGAGATGATCGAGGCGAAGCGGGTACGCATGAAGGCCGTGTTCACGCTGTACGTGGGCGGGAAGGGCTTGCCGACCGTCGCGCGCGATTTGGGCCTCAGCAAATCCACGGTGAGCCTGCAATTGCACGAGATTGAGGACATGATCGGCGCGACGGTGTTACGTCGGTTGCCTCCGCCAGCACCCTTGCCGGCGGTGATCCGGGGCAGCACGCAAACGGAGCGCGGCGCGGGCGGGACACAGCGCAGGAGCGTGCGTGGTTGGCATAGTTTCCGGGTGGGATTTGTCACGCGAGCCTTGGCGGCCGGGATGCCGGAAGAACTGGTCCGGCGCGTGACCGGCCACACGGCGGTTGACGTGGTGCGGGAGCACTATTTCGCCCCGGGACGGGAGGAGTTCCAGCGGGAGTTTGAGAAAGCCATGCCCAAGCTGCTGCTGAACGGGGCCAAGTCGCGGGATGAGCAGATGCGGGAGATCATCGAGCGAGTGACGCCACGAACCTGGAAGCAGGACAAGGCGCGGTGCCGCACCTGAAAGGCTTCGCCCAGGACGGCCAAGGATCCTGCACTGCGCACGAGTAACAAGGTCCTTCCGCCACCGCCCTGCCTGCCCGAAACCGATCCCTACGTGCAGTGTTTTCTCAAGAGCGACAAGCGGACCGCCTATGTTTTGAGCCCATACGTGATGAACCAGCGCTTTACGGCGCAATCGGGCACCTTCCTTGTGCCAACGGTCCTGGACGTTTCCATTGGCGATCTCCTTTTGGAACGGGAAGACTCGGCGCGGGCTTTGGTCAAGCTGGTGGTTGCGACCAGCAAAGTGAGAACCCCCGCGATGATCGAACTCTATCGCATGAACATCAGCCAAGCCACGCTCTTTCCCGGCTTGGATGGTCTTGCCCGTTCTATGGCCCAGGAACTTGAGATCAACTGGAAGCCGGATTCCGCCCTCCGCCCTGCCTCGCGCTGAGCACACGGCGCATTTTCACAGTTCTACATGTCCGACATCGTCCAAAAACTCTGGGGCTTCTGCCACACGCTGCGCCACGACGGCGTGGACTACGGCGACTACATCGAACAGCTCACCTATCTGCTGTTCCTCAAGATGGCCGATGCGCGCGGCGTTGACCTGACCAAGGTTGAAACCAAGAACGCCAAGGGCCAAAAGGAAGTCACGGATTGTTCGTGGACCAGCCTCAAGCCCAAGTCCGGCACCGCGTTGACCGACCACTACGCCGACATCCTCCGCAAGCTCCGCGAGGCCGGCGGGCTGCTGGCCGACATCTTCGCCCAGGCCACGCCGCGCTTTAACAATCCCGTCAACCTCAAGCGCGTCATCGCCATGATTGACGAGGAGGACTGGTCCGCGATGGACGTGGACGTGAAGGGCGCGGCGTTCGAGGGCCTGCTCGAAAAGGCCGCCAGCGAAGGCAAGAAAGGCGCAGGCCAATACTTCACACCCCGCCCGCTCATGCAGGCCATCGTTTCGGTGATGAAGCCCGATCCGCGCGGGCAAACCCGACTTCCGCATCTGCGACCCGGCGTGCGGCACGGGCGGCTTTCTCGTGTGCAGCTACGAATGGCTCGTGTCCAAACCCGTCTCCGGCGGCGTGTTCGACCGCGCGGACGCCCGGCGCATCAAATCGCAAACCTTCATCGGCCAGGATCTCGTGCCGCGCCCGCGCCGGCTCGCGCTGATGAATCTGTTTCTCCACGGCGTCGAGCCGCACATTTATCTCGGCGATACCGTTTACGAACCGGACCGCGGCGAGCGTTACGACGTGGTGCTCACCAATCCGCCCTTCGGCACGAAAGGCGCGAACCAGGCGCCCGACCGCGACGACTTCACCATCGAGACCAGCAACAAGCAGCTCAACTTCGTCCAACACGTCGTGACCACGCTCAAGCCCGGCGGACGTGCCGCGATGGTGCTGCCGGACAACTGCCTGTTCGAGGGCTAGGCCGGCGAAGTCTTCGAGCTGCTCATGCAGGATTGCGCGCTGCACACCGTCCTGCGCCTGCCGCGCGGCACTTTCACGCCATACAGCCAGGGCGTGAAGGCCAATGTCATCTTCTTCCAGAAAGGCCGGCCCACCGAGGCGG
>CAINDV010001152.1 GCA_903847485.1 uncultured Verrucomicrobiota bacterium | reverse complement strand
GGCGCCACCAGCGTCTTGAACCTCCGCCTGGCGCTCAAAAGCAACCGGTGGGATGAATGCTGGGATCGCCTCAACAACGCCAACTATCTCAAAGTCAAACTCGCCGCCTGAACAAAGTTACTCTGCGGTCACGCACCCGCCCCGCCGGGCGCGTAATTTTTTGTTGGCTTCGCGGGCGCAAAGCGGCTTTACTCTTCGCCACATTATGAAACGACGCGACTTTTTAACCACCGGACTCACCGTCACGGCGCTCGGCAGCCTGAGCGCCGCGTTCTTCAAAGCTTCCGCCGCCGAACCAGATCGGGCCGGACCACGCGAATACTACGAACTGCGCATCTACCGCCTGAAAAGCGCCGCCGCGCAACCGCGCTTGGATGCTTATTTGGAGAAAGCTGCCCTCCCCGCCTGGAATCGCTTGGGGCTGAAACCCCTCGGCGTCTTCACCGAAACGGAGCCGAATGATGGCCCGTCCGTTTTCGTGCTCATCCCCTACCCGTCGCTGGAATCCTTTGTCAGCAGCGCGGCCAAGATCAACGCCGACGCCGAGTATCTCAAGGCCGGCGCGGACTATCTCCGCACGGCCAAAGCGGATCCGGCCTTCGTGCGCATTGACAGTTGGCTCATGCTCGCCTTCGCCGGAATGCCCAAGCTGGAGCTACCTTCCTACTGTCCGAAAGCCGCCACGCGCGTCTTCGAACTCCGCGCCTACGAAAGCCACAGCGAGCTGAAGGCGGTCAACAAGGTGGATATGTTCAACGCTGGCGAGATCGGCACGATGCGCGAGGTCGGCTTGGGCCCAGTGTTCTACGGGCAAGCACTTATCGGTGCCAACCTGCCGCACCTGTGGTACATGACCTCCGGCGAAAATCCGGAAGTCCACAAGCAACACTGGTCCCTCTTCGGCAAACATCCCGTCTGGCAGAAGCTCAAGTCTGACCTGCAATACGCGGACAACGTCTCGAAGATTACCGTCCGCATGATGACCCCCACCGCCTACTCGCAGATCTGATCCGGCCCACGCCCGCAAACAGCGCCATGCCACCCGCCGGGCGACAGGCAAATGGACGCTGGCCTTTCCCGGTCCGATTTTTAGACTTGCCGCATGACTAACCTCCGCTTGGGCATCATCGGGATGGGCAACATCGGCCAGCACCACGCCAGCTACCTTCAGGCGGGCCAGGTGCCCCGTGTCGAGTTGGTGGCCGCATCCGACGTGGTAACAGAGAAGATCGAACGCTTCCGTCCGCTGGCCATTTTCAGCGACGGCGAAGCGTTGATCCGCTCCGGCTTGGTGGACGCGGTAGTCATTGCCACACCGCATTTTCAGCACACTACCCTCGGCATCGCGGCGCTGCGGCAGGGCTTGCATGTGATGGTGGAGAAGCCGGTTTCCGCGCACAAAGCCGACGCCGAACGACTGATCGCCGCGCACCGGGAGCATCCCCGGCTGGTCTTCGCCGGGATGTTTCAGCTCCGTTCCGAGCCGCGCTATCTCAAGCTGCGACAGATCATTCAAGGCGGTGACCTTGGCACCATCGTGCGGCTGAACTGGATCATCACCGACTGGTTCCGTACCGAAGCCTACTATGCCAGCGGCGGTTGGCGCGCGACTTGGAGGGGCGAAGGCGGCGGCGTGCTGCTCAACCAGTGTCTCCACAATCTCGACATCCTGACCTGGCTGCTCGGCCAACCGGTGCGGGTGCGCGGCTTCTGTCAGTTCGGTCGCTTCCATGACATTGAGGTCGAGGACAATGTCACCGCCTGCCTGGAGTATCCTGGCGGCGCGACGGGCGTGTTCGTCACTTCCACGGGCGAGGCACCGGGCACGAACCGTCTGGAGATCGCCGGCACCCGCGGCCGATTGGTGCTGGAAAACGACCGCCTCGTGTTCACGCGCAACGAGACGGACATGCTCGAGTTCAGCCAGACAGCGAAGCTCGGTTTTGCGAAGCCAGAAACGCGGGTGGAGGAAATCCCCTTCGCCAACTCCCCAGCCCCGCACGCGGCACTGATGCAGAATTTTGCGGACGCGATCCTCGACGGCGCACCGCTGATTGCGCCGGGAGTCGAGGGCATTCACTCGGTGGAACTCGCCAATGCCATGCTCTACTCCTCACTGCTGGGCCAGACGATTGAACTGCCCATGGACAGCGCGGCGTTCGAGCGACGACTTCAGCAGTTGATCGCTGAGTCTAAGCACAAGAAGAAAGTCGCCGCCGTGTCGAATGCTGACTTTGCCAGTTCCTTCCGGCGATGAACCTCGCGGTGCCCCGGCATTCGCCAAGGCCTGGGTCATCCCTTGCTGGAGACGCTCCGTAAGCCAACGCGGCCAGCACCGTGACTGGCAGCAGTCACGAGGCGGCAAAACCGCCCCGCCTTTGCCGGCAAGTCTAATAAAAACTGGTCCAGTTTCCATAATTGCGCCAGACGATTTTGCTCTTGCGGACAAGTCCGGCGTGACCGTCTCCGTAGCCCCAGGTGATGGATCGGACGTCGGTGCCCTGTATCTGCCAGCCTGAATCGCCGGCCTTGGCGGGGTGCCCGCCATAGGCTTTGTCCAACTGTGTTATGAAACCCGGATACATGAGAGTGTCGGTAACCACCGGGTTGATGGAAGTGCCGGGGTCTTCCTGGCGCGCTGCATAGGGGACCGAAAAACTATTGGTGTTGGCCTGACCCCAACCCATCACCAAGTAACTGCTGGCACCGCTGCGGGGTACCCACCAAGTATGCTGCAAAATGACGAAACCAAGCGGAAAGCGCATATTGTAGTAAGTCTTCAAGTCATCGTTATTGGTGATCGGCCGTCCCGCGTTGGTGAGGAACCACTGGTTGGCTTCCTGAAACTCCCGTGCTCGTGCCGGGCAGAACCACATCGGCACCGTAAGCCCATAGTTAATCATCCCGGGCACCATCTCGGAGGCCACGTCCCAGGGGTTGTTTCCGAGATTGCCGAACATCGGGAAACGTCCTCGATTGTCGCCCGCATATAGGTTGGCGGCTATCGCCCATTGCCGGAAGTTTGAGAGACAGTTGGTCTCTTTGGCTTTGAGCTTCGCGCGGCCCAACGTCGGCAACAGCATAGCGGCCAACAGGGCAATGATGGCAATGACGACCAGCAGCTCAATCAAAGTGAAGCCGCGTTTCGCTTCCATAATCCAACTGGCACTTTTGCCGAGCGCCAAAAATCCGTCTAACTGCCTGGCTAGTCGCCTGATTGGCGTGCCCACTGGCGTAGGCGTTGGGCCGAAATTCTTACGCTTTCCGCTCCGGCAATTTCCAGCGTGGTGGTTCCCTTGAAGCCGATCATACGCAACGCCTTTACGATAGCCGGAATGCCCACCACGCCGTCGCCCAGTGGGATCACGGCCATGCCGCAGCCGAAGACCTTGCCGCGCTTGGGTTCCCATGACGCCGGCATGTCTTTCCAGTGAACATGCTGGATGCGTTGGCCGAAGGTTTTCACGTAGTCCAGCGGTTCCGCGCCGCCAAGCCAACTGTTGCCGGTGTCCAGGCAGATACCCACTGTTTGCTCGTGGCCGAGCGCTTCCAGCAAATCGCCCATGCGCTTGACAGAGTCTGTTACCATCCCGTGCGGCTCGAGTAACAGTTTCACGCCCAGCTCCTCCGCCCATTCGATAGGCGATTGCAGTTTCTCACGGATGCTGAAAAGCTGTTCCGCTTCCGTCAGGCGATGGCCGAACTCGGTCTTAGGGTCGCCTTCGGTGGTGATGACTTCGGGAATGCCCAAGTCCGCAGCGAGTCGGATAGCCTTGATGATTTGATAAGTGCCATAGACGTCCGGTGCCGCCGCGTCGAGCAGATTGGCGTGGGCGCAGACGGTGCTCAGCTTGAGGCGGTGCTGCGCCGCGAGCCGGCGGATGGCGGCCGGATGACTGTCGAGGCTCACGGACGCGGCGAAGCCGAACTCCACGCCGAGCGACGCGCCGTCGTGGTTGTCAGTGAGGTCCACGTAATCAATGCCCAGGCCGCGGATCAGCTCAAACTGACGGCTCATGGGAGTGAAGGGTTCAACGAGGGCGAAACAGCCAATTTTCATAGGAGATTTCTTTTCGAGATTCAACCTTGTAGTAACAACAGATTCACACCTTCCAAGGTGCGCGCAACGGCCTAACATGGAGGCGCTTATTAGCTGCCTCGTCATCCACGATTCTCTCAGCGGTGCCATCGTAGCGCAGCTTGCGTTGGACGCGGATGGCAACGTCCGAGACATGGCAGAAGGCATCAGATTGCACAGCGGACTCGATAGGCGAGACTGTGGGCTGCCGGGTCTTGACGGCGTCGAGGAAGTTCCCGACGTGATCCGGGCTGTGAATAAGCTTCTTAGGCAAGCGGCCCGGTTCCGTCTCCAGTTCGACCAGGCTCGCCGGATGGGTGACGATATTGCCCCGGTCCACCAGGATCCATCCGTCGGTGCCTTCGAAGGCCGTGCCGTGGCCGCCAATCTTACCGTACTTCTTGCCCCAATCCTCCCCCAGTTGCTTATTCATGTTACCCTTGGCGGGGGTGCTGGTGAATTTCATCGTCAGGCCGGAGGCGTATTTCCAATCAATATCCCAGTTGGTTGCTGTGTCATGCAATCCTTCCTTCGGGAACTCCCCCTTGCCTTCGACCTCCACCATGCCGGTCGCTAGGTCACCCGCGCCCCACAGGGCAATGTCCACCGGATGAATTCCCCAGCCCGCGATGAAGCCCAGCGCGAAGTCCGAGATATACCACCAGTTACTGTTGGCGGTGAGATTCTCGGTGTGCTCGCGGTAGGGCGCGGGGCCGAGCCAGAAGGTGTAATCCAGCGGCGGCGGCGGAGGTGCCACCTTGGTGGAACCGCCCGCGGTGCTGCCCGGAGCCCATAGGTTGATGTGTTTGAGCTTGCCGAGGTGACCGTTGCGGATTAGTTCGCAGGCAAGGCGGAAGTTCTTATCCGAGCGTTGTTGCGTGCCGAATTGGAAGACTCGCTTTCGCGCCTGCACTTCTCGGCGTAGCGCCTGATCCTGGTCCAGACTTAGCCCGAGCGGTTTCTCCACATAAACGTCCTTGTCCGCCCGCACCGCCGCCAAGGCATGCAACACATGCCAATGATCGGTGGAGGCGATCAGCACCGCGTCAATGTCCTTGCGAACGAGTAGCTCCCGGAAATCGCCATAAGTCTGGCAGTCCTGATTCTGGTAGTGCTTGTCCACCATCGCCTTCGCCCCGGCCCGCACGTCCTGTTTCACATCGCAGAGGGCCATTACCTGGCAACTCTTCTGGGGCAGGAAACCGCCCAAGACATCCTGCCCCCGATTACCCGCACCTATACACCCTACCACGATGCGCTCACTGGGTGCCGTGGCACCGTCCTGCCCCAGGGCCGAGGCCGGAATGATGGCGGGAAACACGGCTGCGGCCAGTGCGGCGGTTAGGTTGGATTGGATAAACTGACGGCGTGTTAGTTCTGATTGGTTGTTCCTATTCATATCACTTAGTTGGTTATGGAGACGGGCGTTTGTTTATTGGGCAATCATTTTAGGTTCTTTCTGAACCCTGTAGGAGCCGACGTAAGGAGGCTTGATTTTCAAAGATTACCAAGCCTCCTTACGTCGGCTCCTACAGGGTTTTGAAAGGATCTCATTGGCGACTGAATTCTTTCCAAGCAACATCCAGTTCCACCGCTGTCTTGGGCTGTGTGTGGATGAAGACCAGGTAGCGCACCTTCAACGTCTCGCCGGAGCGAAGCAGGTGCGGCGCGTTGAACAGCAGCGCTGGACTGAAGAAGGGCATACCTTGGTTCACGTACCAGGGGGTTGGATGGCGCAGGTTGAGCGGATGATCTAGGATGGCGATGCCACCGCGCGCCCCGCTGAAATCCATCCAGCGCGCCGGTTGGCCATGCGTGGCCGCGACTCCCGACTTACCTTCGCTGTTGCGAAAAACGCCGTCGCGCAGGGCCGGATCCAACCGCAGGGAAAGCCCGGCATAACCACCCCAGCTTTGGCCGTCGGGTTCGTTGGCCGTCGGGGTGCGGTCCAGCGTCACATTGGTGACTGCGGTGAATTGCGCTGACCAATCCATCATGTAATCTCCCGCGCTATCAGGCGCAGTCACTTGAATCGAGCGTGTCTCCTTCAGCACCGGCTGCCCCTCGGCGGGAGAATAGTCCAAGGTCATCTCGATCTTCGTGCCTCCCGCGGGGGTCTGGCCAACGTCATAGAAGACAATCTTTGTCTGCCCCGCGCTCAGCCCCGTTTTGGGGTCTTCTTCCCAATAGTTGATGCCGTTGATAAACTTCCACGACCACCACAACCCGCGGTGCCAGGGATGATCCGCTGGTCGCAGCGCAGTCAGAACGGTTCCGTCCGCCGTGGCCAGAGGGTGGAAGAACGGTTTCCCCAGGGCCGGATCGGCTGTCACTTCCCATAACAATTGGCCTTGATGATAAAAGGCTGTCCCCGTCTGAGTTTGCTCCACCCCGTTACGCGGTTTGCCCAGACCCGCGG
The DNA here is from genome assembly GCA_903847485.1 of uncultured Verrucomicrobiota bacterium. Classification (GTDB taxonomy): domain Bacteria; phylum Verrucomicrobiota; class Verrucomicrobiia; order Limisphaerales; family JAJXZI01; genus CAINDV01. Next base: position 13,061 of record CAINDV010001152.1, on the reverse strand, counting down.
CGGGCTTCACCGTACCTGTCGCCGCCCACTCGGTGCCCCGTTGGAGCAAGGTCTGAAAGCCCGGCGACTCCATCGCCCGGGCATCATGGCCGAGCAAGAGATTGAAACCTCGGCCGCGACCAAATTCCGTCGTGAACGCCATCGGTTCGTCCTGGCCGCTGCCTTGCTTGTCCGTCGCGGAAAACGCGGTCGCCAGAACCTTGACCTCCGGTTGCAGGCCGGTCCGGTGCCATAACTCATCCGTCACGAGGAAGTTAGTCAGGCCGCGCGTAATCGGGTGGGTTTCATCTACCGCCTTGACTCTGAATTCATGCACTGGACCGTGGCCTGTCTGGCCCAGTTTCCATGAACCGCCGGCCAGTTGCTGATACTCGGGCCAATCGTAAAAGGAGGAGCTGCCCGCATGCACGGAAACGAAGCCCTTGCCCTGCCGCACAAAATCCAACAACGCCTGCCGGGTCGCTGCCGGCCAGTTGGTCGCCGGCGGGTTATCGAAGGCGTTCCAATTGCTTAACAGCACATCATACTTGGCGAAAGCCGCCGCATCGCACTGCTCCGGATGTTCGGTGACTTCAACCGTGAAGCGCCCGCTGTTCTCCAGAATGGCCCGAAGCTTCGGCGTGGTTTCCCGCCAGTTGTGATTGTTCTGGCCACTGACAATGAGGACGCGCACGACCGGCTCGGCGGCGGGCGCGTGGCCAAAGCCCAAGAGGACCAGCGTGGCGGTCAAGACCCAGCGAAGGTGGTTGAACAAAGGCAACAATCTCATAGGAATCTAAGTGGCAGCATAGCAACTTTCCTACCGGGCGTCCAGCGACTTTCTTGGTCGAAGTGTTTTTAAGTTGGCCGGACGCCTTGACGCTCTTGCCACCGCGCCATTTGCTCGCCAAACAGGGGCCGGCACCGGCGGCCTCAAGCCCGCGGATGAGCCGCGTCATAGGCTTTCTTCAAGCGCTCAGTGCTGACGTGGGTGTAAACTTGAGTCGTCACCAGGTGAGCATGTCCCAGCAATTCCTGGACACTGCGCAAATCGGCCCCGGCGTCCAGTAAGTGCGTGGCGTAACTGTGCCGGAGTTTGTGAGGCGTCAGGTGCGGGTCGAGACCGGCGACGATGAGATATTTCTTCAACCGCCGCTGCAAATCCCGCGGTGCCAGCGGCGTGGGCGCGCGGCTTTGCGAGAGGAACGCCGGCGTCTTGCCGGTCGGCCGCTGGGGCAGTGACTCCCAGTAAGTCTGAATGGCAAGCAGGGCCGGTTCGCCGATGGGCGCGAGCCGCTCCTTGCGGCCCTTGCCTCGTACGCGCAGCAGCAACTCGCGCCTGTCGATGTCCTCCGCGACCAAGCCACACAACTCGCTGACGCGCAGGCCGCAGGAGTAGATGGTTTCCAGAATCGCGACATCGCGGTAGCACAGCACTTGGGAATGACGCCGTCTGCGGCGCTGACGAAGAGAAGGACCGGCTTCGAGCGCTTGAAACGGGGCCTTCAGCAAGTCCACCATTTGCCGGACAGTCAGAAACTTGGGCAGTCGTTGGATCGGCTTGGGCAGCGAAAGTTGCTTCACCGGCGACGCCGCGACATAGCCGCGACGGATCAGGAACCTGTAGAAAGTGCGCAGCGCCGAAAAGCGCAGCGCGATGGCGGCGCGGCTCCGCCGGTGGCGGCCAAGGAAGCGCAGGTAGGCGCGGAAATCATCGCGTTCGAGACTCGTCCACTCCGGCGCTTGCCGCCGCTGCTGCTCGTGCCAGCGCACGAACTCCACCAGCGTCTGACGGTAGTTGCGCTGGGTGTAAGGCGACGCCCCGCGATCCGTGGCCAGGTGAGCGAAGAACTCTCGCAACCGCGGATCGGTAAGTTCCACGGAAGTCGTGGGCGGCGGCGTTTCCGGCGGGCTCTTAGTCTGTGGCACAGCGCGAAGGTAGGACAGGTACCGTGCCTATCTCAAGCAGATGCTCAGCAAAGCAGAAAGCAGAAAATGGAAGGCCATGACTCCCGCTAGCCCATTTCTGCTTTCTGCTCTGGCCGAGCCGTGCTGGGTGTAGGTTCGTCGATGTTCTCTTCAGCCGTCGCCGGTCACGGAAAAGTGACGCAAGAATGGGCGGTCGCCATACGCCCAATCCGCCAGCCCAGCGCGGCTCGGCAGGAGCCTCGCCCTACCACCGTCTGCATAGTTACGACAGAGCGGGATTGCTTTGCCGGCCGCACCGTGACAAATTGGCGCGGCGGCGGGAGGCTCCCCCGCCTTGTTTGCCATGCTCAGGTCAATGGTGTTCACAACGCAGGGCCGGCTGCACAGCAAGGACATTGACATGTTCTTGATGCCAACGCTGTTGGCCGACACCAACTTGTTCCTGTGGGTGGACCTCGAAGCGCCGACCGCTGAGGAAGCCAAGTTCCTGCTGGAGGACGTGTTTCACTTCCACCCGCTCTCCATCGAGGACTGCGTCATGGTCAGCACGGCACCTAAAGTCGAGGAGTACCAACCGCGCGAGGACGACCGGTTCTCGCCCTACTTGTTCATGGTTATCCATGCCGTGGATTACAGCCGCAAGGACGGCGTTTTTGCGACGAGCGAATTGAATTTCTTCCTCGGTAAGAACTTCCTTGTCACCTTCCACGAAGTGCCCATCCGCAGCGTCGCCCTGACCGAAGACCGCGCCGCCAAAGGCGTCGGCGGCATCGCCCGTGCCCCCGACCGCGTCGCCTACAATCTCCTGGACGCCATCGTGGACAACTACAAGCCGGCACTCGACGAGTTATCGCTGGAAATCTCCGGGTTGGAGCAGATGGCCTTGCAGCACCCGACGAAGGAGACGCTGAACAAAATCCTGCTGGTCAAGAAGGAGGTCATGCACCTGCGACAGATCATCGGCCCGCAGCGCGAAGTGCTGGCGCGGTTTGCTCGCGGCGAGTTCAAGCTGGTCCGCCCCCACTTGACACCCTACTACCGGGACGTTTACGACAGTCTGCTGCGTATCTCCGAACTGGCCCAGGGCTACACGGATTCGCTCACCGGCATCTTGCAGGTGTACCTCAACATGTCCTCCAACCACACCGCCGAGGTCGTCAAACTGCTTACCCTCATCACTGTCATCACCACCCCGGCCACGGTGATTGGTTCCTGGTACGGGATGAATTTCGTGAACATGCCGGAACTCAAGCAGGGTTACTGGGCCGCGCTGGCCGTGATGGTGATTTCCACCGCCTTGACCTATTGGTATTTCAAACGGAAGAAGTGGTTCTAACCTCCGCCGTGTCTGCCACAAAATCCAGTTTCCTCGACAAAGTCCTCGGTCGCATCGAGCGGCTCGACACCGCCGGGCTGCAGACTGTCGTTCAGCGCCTGGCCCGCGAGCGCAGCTTCTTGGAGACGCTTTTCAACACTATCGAAGACGGCGTGCTGGTGCTGGATGAAGCGGGTCGAACCCTCTACTTCAACTCCGCTGCCACCCGCCTGCTGGGCCTGCAGCCCAACGTCGAGGGCCAACCGATCGACGAAATCCTCCCTGAACTGGACTGGCGTCGCCTTGCGCAGGCCGACTCCGCCGGCGGCAGTCGCGTTGTCCGCCGCGAACTTGAAGTCCAGTACCCCCGCCACCGCTTCCTCCGCCTCTACGCCGCTCCGCTCGAAGGCGACTCGACCGGCAGTTCCGGCCTCGCGCTCATCCTCCACGACGATACCGAAAACCGGCAGAAAACCTTCGCCGCCATCGAGTCTGAGCGCATTCAGGCACTGACCCTCCTGGCCGCCAGCGTCGCTCACGAAATCGGCAACCCGCTCAACGCCCTACACATCCACTTGCAACTCATAGAGCGGGAGTTGAAGAAGCTCCAATCTGTGCTCGCCGCCCGCCCGGATGGCGGAGTCGAAGGTCGCAGGTCGAAGGTCGAAGGCGGAAGCCGCGCTCGTCCGCAAGCAATCCGCATGAGCGACGATACCGGCACGATCACCGGCCGGATCGAGCAATACCTCGCTGTTTCCAAGGGTGAAATCAACCGCCTCGACTACATCGTCACCCAGTTCCTCCAAGCCATCCGCCCGGCCCCGCCCCAGCTTCAGCTTGCTTCGCTCAATGACGTGGCGGCTCGCACGCTGGAATTGCTCCGGCCCGAATTGGAAAATCGCGATCTTCGCGTCAAGACCCGCTGGGCCCGGCATCTGCCGCTTTCGCCCCTGGACCCAGCGCAGCTTCAGCAAGTGCTCGTCAACCTGACGAAGAACGCCATGCAGGCCATGACCAAGGGTGGCGAACTCACGCTCCAGACCGGCGAAGGCGCCGATGGCGTCTGGATCAGCGTAGCCGACACTGGCGGCGGCATCCCGCAAGAGCAGATCAACCGCATCTTCGAGCCGTTTTACACCACCAAGAAGAGCGGCTCTGGCTTAGGCCTGATGATCGTTCAGCGCATCGTCCGGGCGCACGGCGGACGCATTGAACTGGAGAGCCGCGCTGGACGCGGAACCACTTTTCGCGTCTGGCTTCCATTGCACGAACCCAAGCCCCGGCTGCTCAACGCGCCGCCGACATGAGATCCGAAATCCGAAATCCGAAATCCGAAGGAAATGCGAGGCCCGAAATCCGAAGTGGCGTGATCCGCTTAATGCGGAGTGGCGGCTACCGGTTCAGGCTGGGGACAAGCAGGACAGCCAGCAAACCACTTTCGGTTTTCGGTTTTCGGAATTCCTTTGGTTTTCGGTTTTCGGTTTTCGGATTTCACCAGAGACTTCCCCTTCCCCCGCCATGACCAAACCCATGCTGCTCATCGTAGACGACGAGAGGCCGACGCGCGACGGCTTACGCGCCGCGCTGGAGGATCACTACGACGTTTACGTGGCCGAGGACGCCGGCGCGGCGATGGAACTGCTGGAGCGGGAATCTTTCGACGTGCTGCTCACCGATTTCCGCCTGCCGCGCGAAGACGGCATGAAGCTTATCGCCCGCGCCAAGTCTCTTACGAAACCGCCGGTGTGCATATTGATGACGGCCTACGGTTCGGAAGACCTGGCTGTGGAGGCGATGAAGAATGGGGCTGACGATTACATCGCCAAAGGCCGGCTCCAGATAGAAGAACTGGAAATGCGGATTAAGCGGGCTTTGCGCCAGCAGAATCTCGAAGCTGAAAACACCACGCTGCGCCAGCAGATCAGCACTAAGTTCAGCCTCAAGCACATCATCGGCGAATCCGCCGCGATGGCGGAAGTCTTCGACGTGCTGGAGCAGGTGGCCCCTACTCCGGCCACCGTGCTGTTGCGCGGAGAAAGCGGCACTGGCAAGGAACTCATCGCCAAAGCCATTCACCAGCTCAGCCCCCGCGCCCGGGCGCCGATGGTCACGGTCCATTGCGCCGCGCTGTCGCCGACGCTGCTGGAAAGCGAGCTTTTCGGCCACGAGAAGGGCGCCTTCACCGGCGCGCATGAGCGGCGGATCGGGCGTTTCGAGCTGGCGCAAGGCGGCACGCTCTTCCTGGACGAGATCGGGGAAATTGACGCGACGATCCAGATCAAACTGCTGCGCTTCCTCGGCGAGCGGACCTTCGAGCGCGTCGGCTCGAACAAGACTCAGAGCGCCGACGTGCGGCTAATCACGGCGACGAACAAAGACTTGGAAGCACAGGTGAAGGCCGGCGCGTTCCGCGAAGACCTCTTCTTCCGGCTGCGCGTCGTGGAGATTCGCCTGCCTTCGCTGCGAGAGCGCATCGGTGACGTGCCGTTGCTGGCGCACGCCTTCCTGAAGGAGTTTGCCCGCGAAACCGGCAAGCCCGTCGTGGACTTTACCGCCGACGCTCTCGCATCGCTGATGACCTACAGTTGGCCCGGCAACGTCCGCGAGTTGCGCACCGCCATCGAACACGCCGTGGTCCTCTGCCGCGGTGACCGCGTGAGCGTCCGCGACCTGCCGCCGTGGGTGCGCCTGGGCGCGGCAAACGCCGCTGCGGCGCAGTCCGCGTTGCCGGCGAATGGCCTGACCGTGGCCGGGGCGGAGAAACAATTAATCATCCGAGCCTTGAAGGAAAGCGACGGAAACCGCACACTGTCCGCCGGGAAACTCGGCATGAGCCGGCGCACCTTGCACCGGAAACTGCACAAGTACCAACTCGAGAAACTTTGATATGCCATCAGCTCAGGACATCATACATAGGCTGGAAGAAGGCGCGGGGGCGCGATTTGTCAAACTGGCCGTGCTGGTCATGGCCGTTAGCTCGCTGTTTGTGGGATACAACTGGCGGGCCTACCGGAACCTCGGCAGCATGGAGGCGATGGACGCCGCGCAGGTGGCGCGTAACCTCAGCGAGGGCAACGGCTTCAGTACGCTCTTCATTCGCCCCCTGAGCATCTACCTCATCACCAACCACAACGCTGGCAGGACCATCGTTTCTTCCGCCACCGGCACCTCCGATCCGGCCATGCTCAAGCAGCCGCATCCGGACCTGGCCAACCCGCCCGTTTACCCCTTGGTGCTGGCGGGGTTGATGAAGGTGCTGCCGTTCAACTGGGAAATTCACAGCTTGAAGAAGCCAGGCGACAAAACCCAATTCTCCTTCTGGGATCGCGACGGCAAATTCTGGTGGTACCAGCCGGACGTTTTCATCACCTTGTTCAACCAAGTTCTGCTTTTGGTGCTGGTCTTCCTGACCTACCGCCTGGCCCAGAGGCTGTTTGACGACAAGATCGCCCTCCTCTCGGCCTTGCTGGTGCTGGGCGCGGAAATTCTCTGGCGGTTCAGCGCGTCGGGTCTGTCCACTTTGCTGGTGATGATCTTCTTCCTCCTCCTAGTGCGCTGCCTGCTCGAACTGGAAACCGGTGTGCGCGAGAACACCATGCCCCGCAAGCGCCAGATCCAACTCGTCGCCGCCGTCGGACTGCTGGTCGGCCTGGGCGCGATGACGCGCTATTCCTTCGCCTGGATCCTGCTTCCGACGACGGCCTTCCTGATGTTGCTCACGGGCAAGCACCGCTTCAACAACACCGTGCTGGCCTTGCTGGTCTTCGGGGTGGTGTGCGCCCCGTGGATCACCCGCAACCTGGTCGTCTGCGGGCAACCCTTCGGCACGGCCTCCTTCAGCTACATGGAGGCGACGCCAGCGTTCCCGGGCCACAAGATGCAGCGCTCACTCGCGCCGGAGTTCAGTAAGTTTGAACTACAGATGTTCTGGCGCAAGACGCTTACCAACCTGCGCCTGATTGTGGGCAGCGAACTCCCCCGTTTGGGCGGAAGCTGGGTCAGCGCCTTCTTCCTCGTCAGCCTCCTGCTGCCCTTCCGCAACCTCGGCATCAACCGGCTTAAGTATTTTCTCCTGGCTTGTCTGGTGACGCTGGCCTTGGTCAGCGCTGTCGGTCGCACGCAGATTTCGGAGGAGGAACGTGAACTTAGCGGGGAGAATCTCTTGGTGCTCTTCACGCCGCTGCTCCTCATTTACGGCACCGCGCTCTACAAGGTGCTCCGGGACCAGCTCCACTTTTCCGCGCCGGAGTTGCGCACCATCGCGGACGGCGCCTTTGTCGCCGTGGCCTGCCTGCCGCTGGTGCTGGCGCTCTTGCCCCCACGCACCACGGCCGTCGCTTATCCGCCCTACTACCCGCCGCTCATCCAGCGCGTCAGCAATTGGATGCGGCCGACCGAACTGATGATGACCGACATTCCTTGGGCCGTGGCCTGGGTGGGCCACCGCCAGGCCATTTGGAACACGCTGGACCCGAACGAACAGTTCCTGGCCGTGAACGACAATTTCAAGGAAGTCCGCGCTCTCTACCTCACGCCCCGCACGACCGATCAACGTTTTCTTACGGGCTGGATTCAATCCTTCGACCGTCCGTGGGGCGGACTGGTGCTCGAAGTGTGCCTCCGAAAGGAAGTGCCGACTGGCTTCCCGCTTCGACAAGCACCGGACGGCTTCCCGCTACCCGACCAACTCTTCCTCTCCGACCGCGTCCGCTGGCGGGGCACCGATGCCGAAAGCCCTTGATCGCCGCCGGTTGACCCGGCGTTCAACGCGCTGACTCAGGCACCACGCTCGGCACCTCGTCAGCAAACGCCGCCCGCACCTGGTAGCGCGGGCCGTCGCTGAACGACTGCAGCAGCCAGCCCTCCACGAACGCCTCCACCTGCCGCCGCGCGTTTTCCCGCACCAGCGGCACGTTTTCCTGTGCCTGTCGCCGCGCCAGCGAACTCAGCGACTGGCGCAGCTTCTCCTGCACCTCGGCGACCTTGAAGACGCCCTTCCGCACCTCCAGCGTCATGCTGGAGACATCCAGCGCCGGCGTGTTGAACTGAAGCGCCGGCACCTCCACGCGGACCACTCCGTCCTTCACGTCCACGCGCCAACGGCCCTTCAAATCCAGGAAGTAAGTGTATTCCACCGGCGCGCGCGCCTCGACGATTACATCCGGCAGCGGGATGAAACCAAACCCGGTGCTCGCCTCTTCCTGACGCGTGAAGACCTCCATCTGCCGCAGCGTGGCCACCTCCAGATGCAGCGTATTCGTCAAGGTGGTGGCGTAATGCACAAACGCCGTCGTGATGGTGCCCCGGCGAAAGGCAGCCGCCACGCTCTCCAGTTGGCCGCCCAGATGATCAATCACCTTCGCCGTCGCGTCGCCGCCGGATTGCAGGGCGTTGATCGGCACCCGGAAGCAGGAATACGCGAAAAACATCACGTTCAACGTGATGAAAAAGCAGACCACCAGCCAGAGCAACAACCTGGCCCGGCGGGCTTGGGCGGGCAGTTCTACGGGCGGCGGTGTATTCGGTTCAGCCATGACGACAGTGTAATCCGCGCCCCGGCCCAGCGCCATGCTGGAAACAGCCTCAGCCATCCTGACCTGCGGAAACTGGGTGCGCCGGTAGCATCCCCCTAACCCGCCCTATTGGGCACTCTCTCTCCCACGGACGTTTAGTTTAGCCGTAAATATTCAGCGAAAACCACGAAATGACTGAAGCCAGGCCGTAGGCCGAACCCAGATCACCGGCTGCACCTTCCAGTGACTGGTCCTCCACCTCAGGACGGCGTGGTGCCGCCTTTCTTTTCGCGTGCTTCGTGGTTCTGTCTTCTGCCTGGTTGCGGCTTAGCCAACCAGTCAGTGCGCCCGGCCGGATGTATCCACGCAAAAAGGCCGGAGGATTGCTCCTCCGGCCTCTGACTAACTAACTGCCTTACGGTGCCACGGACACTTCGATCCGATAGAACCGGTGCCCCGGCAGCGGGGTATTTGGATCAGTGAACTGGAGGCCGCTACCGGTCGCGGCGGTCCAAGTGCCATCCACCGGCGTCCAGTCGGGATCGCCGAGGTTGTTCTTGTAAACGACGCGGTACTGGAAGCCGACCACGCTGGATGGAATGTCGAACGTCGGAATCCCACCGGGCATTGTGAAGCCGGAGAGCGGCAGCTCCGGGAGCGGGAACACGCTGATCTTGAAGGAGGCGTACACCGTCCGTCCGGCCGGACAAGAGGAGTCCGTGGCCGACCAGGTAACGGTGGTATTCCCTAGCGGGAAGGTAGTGCCGCTGGGCCAGTCAACATTCTTCGTGTAGGGCGGGGTTCCGCCGGTAACCACCGGGTCGGGGTAAAACACTACCGCGCCACCCGGATCGGTGGTGGTTACGGTAATGTTGGACGGGCCTGTGATGGTCAGCGGGATCGGCGGAGCAATCACCGCGATGCCTGTGCCGGTGAAGTCCACGTCGTCAATGTTATTCGCTCCGGAACCGGTAGCCCCCCAGCACCCGGTAGGCAGCGCCACGCCGTTAGTGGACACCTTGTTCACCGTCACGACCAGACCCGCACTCAATTTTGCCCCGCCGCTGAGCGCAAACTCGGTCGTGCTCAGATCGAACGTGCCGGCGGTGCCCATGAAGTTGACGTTGTCGAAGGCGGCGCTGCCGCCCCCCGTCGCCGTGTTGATCAGGTCCAGACCCAGATACATCTTCGGCCCCCACGGAGTGGCTGCGTAATCCACCTGCTGGACCAGCACATAACTGCCCTCGCTGCCGTCGCTGCTGCAGTACGTCGTAATGAGATTGCCGGTTCGCTTGATCTCCAGCCAGGGCGTAACAGTCCCTTGGCCAATGCCAACAGAGTTGACCCAAGGTGGGGTTGCGTGCGAGGCGGCGGTGTTGGTGGTGGCGTAAACCCCAGTGACGGAGGTGCCCAAGGCGGTATAGACCCCGATGTAGTTGCCCTTGGGAGAATCCCATAAGCTTACCAGGTTATCCCGGGCCATCAGGCCAGCGGTTGCGTTCGTCACCCCCGTGACCTGGCACTTGATGTCGAAATCGCCCGAGGGCAACTGGATATAATGGAAGGCATGGTTGTCTTTGCCGTAAACATTGTTGATATCGGTGGACACTCCATTGACCAGGTCCCAGACTCCGCTGCCGTAGAAGTAACCGGTAGCCGCGCTGGCCGGAACGCCAGGGGCGCCCTGGCCAATGGCCACGTCCAGGCCCTGGACCACGAAGGTCAGCGTGCCGCCCGTGGCGGCGACCGTGCGATGTGCCGCCGTAGTCGGGTTCAAGAGATCCAAGCCGTTCAGGGTAAAGGACCCCGCGCCACTCAGCGTGAGCTGAATGCCGGCGAGGTTGGCGCTGTTAGTCACGGTCAGGGCCTGCAGCGATGGGTTGGTGAAGGTTCCGCTGGAGACAAAGAGCGTGCCGACCTGGGCGCCCGCGCCGGTCAGGTTCACCGTGCCGCCCGTCACGTTGAGGGCACCGACGACCGCGCCGGCACCGAGGTTCACCGTGCCGCCGGCGGGGACGTTCAGAGTCGCGATCACCCCGCTGGCGCTGCTGACAATGAGTGTCCCGCCGCTCACCGTCGTCGCCCCGGCATAAGTGTTCGCCGCCGCCAGAGTGAGCGAACCACTGCCCTGCTTGGTCAGACCGCCGGCACCGCTAATGGCCGAGCCAAAGGTAACGTCGTAGCCGTCAGTATTGATCACCGCCGCTTGGCCGCTGGCGACTGGATTGATTACGCCGGAGACGTCAATCGGGGAAGTGCCGCTCCCGGGAGGATACTGCAAGGTCCCGCCCGCGAAAGTGACATTGCCACTCCCCAAACTGCCGATCGCGGCGATTCGGAGGGTGCCGGCGCTAAGCACGGTGCCGCCGCTGTAGGTGTTGCCGGGGTTAATGAGGACGAGCGTGCCCAAGCCCGCCGTGGTCATGCCAGCGGTGCCGCCGATCTGGACGCCAATCGTGTTTGTGCCGGTGGCGACGGTGATGGTGTTGGCCGCGGCATTTGCGCCAGCGAGGCTGATCTGGGGGGTCGAACTCCCCGGCACGAGGCTGTACCCGTTAGCCGAGAACTGAAGCCCCGCGCCGGTGGTGACCGTGCCGTTAACGGTGACCGTGCCATTCGTGCCGGCGAAGAACAGCGTGTTAGTGGTGGACGGGGGGAGCGCGCCTATAATGTTCGGGATGCTGGCCCAGTTTTTCGTGCCTGAAGCCCATATCCCCGAACCGCCCAGGCCCGTCGGCGCCCAGTAAACGCCTGGAGCTCCGGGCACAAGGCCGACCACATCGTCGAAGACCGTGCCAATGCGCAGTTCGTCACAATCAAAGCGGCCGCCTCCCAGCGAGATATTGGTGAACGTGGTGGGGTCAACATTGTAAGTGGTGGTCACGGTTTGCAGGTTGGTGCTGGTAAAGGCATCGAAGGCCGCTTCGCTGAGAGCCGCACCGTCCTTGAACGAGGCCATGGTGACCGTGGTGGGGTTATTCAGGTCGCCCCAGACGATCTTGACGATGTTGATCCAAATCGGGGGAGTCTGGAGCGGGATCAACTGTTGAATCCCGGTGCTGCCAGTATGGTTCTCTTCTATATAGGTTATGCCGTCTGACCCGAGGTTGTCCCACACACCGGCGATCTGGTATTTCGGAGATGCCCCCCCCCAGCCCCCAGAGGCTATGCCGAGGCCGACGGCTGGACCACCCTGCACTCCGGTACCACGGCCGGGAGCAGGATCCTCGCCGCCACCCAGGTGATTCTGCACACCTGCGCCGAGGCAAAACGCCATGCCGAGGTAGTTATTGTTGGCATTAAAGTTCATGCTTTGCACGCAACTCATCCAGTTCGTTGACCCCAGAGTGAAGTTGGTGACGATGTTTGGATCCAACGGTCGCGAGGCCCACATGTGGTCCGGATTATTGCCGTTCTGACCTGAAAAGCCGGGGGTCGCGGGGCTGCCGGCATAGACGCCTTTCTGCGGAACCGACGTGCAGGTGCCCTTCCAAAACGGCCCGGGGACCGTATTAGGAGCGAGCACCTTGAAACCATTGGTCGTGGCATAGGACCCAGAGCCGTTACTGCCGACCGTCCAAACCCCGGTCATGCCGACCGCGTCGGCACCGCCGCTCAGGCCATCGAGGCTCTGCCCCGGGGTGAACTGAAACGGTTCATAAACCAGCAACGTGGCTTGAGCGGTGGAGACGATTCCACCCAGGCCGAGGGCGAGGGTGGCGAGACCGACGGGTCGCCGCCAGGGTGCCGCCTTCACGGCCAGCGCAGCGAAGCGCGCGGCCGGGGATTGAGTATTCTCCAGACTTGCTTTGATTTGTTTCATAACTTGCCTTTTTCGGTTCTGTATTTGGATCGCTATATGTGTTTGCACTTTGTTTGGTTACTGACGCTACCGGCGGCGCGGCGAAAGCCGCGCGTCGGGATGGAAACTGCGGGCATAAAGCACTCAGGATTTCCACTTGCGGTGTCTTATAGCAGGCACAAGGGCAGCCGTCAACTAAACAGCAGCAAATTTATTGGCCCCAGGGTTCATTCACCTGCGGAAACTGGAGGGGAGTGATGCCGGTGGAGACGGCGGCGGGCGCGTAACAGAAGGCACGGCGTGCCGGAGACCGGCGCTGCAAGGCTCCTGCCGGCCAAGCCAGGCAGGATTCCCGCCGCTTGGGCGGACCTCGGTCGTCAGGCCCTCGGCGTCGGCGCTCGATCCCCCCCAGAGCGCCTTAGAGCGTGTATGAAAACGCCGGGCGTGGTAGGGCGAGGCTTCTGCCGAGCCTCAACGACAGCGGTAATGAGCCTACCGGACAGCTCGGCAGGAGCCTCGCCCT
>CAINDV010001151.1 GCA_903847485.1 uncultured Verrucomicrobiota bacterium | reverse complement strand
CCGAGCCTCAACGACAACGGCAATTCGATCTTGCCGAGAGGCTCGGCAGGAGCCTCGCCCTACCGCGGCAGGCATTTTCAAACAGGCTCTGAGGTGCGCCCCAAAATGAAAATTGTCACGATTGGGGATTGAAAGTTGGCGCCGATTGGCGGAGTATGCCGGAAATTAACAACACATAAACGCATGAAGAATACAACACTGGTTCACAGAATGATGGCCCCGGCCCTGGCGGGACTGGTTTTGCTTGGCCCGGCCACTCTCCCGGCAGCCGACGTTAGCGGTTTCGGCGCGCTCAAGGGTAAGCGGTATACCCAGTCTGACGTGGGGACGCCTGACGACACGTTCGTCTTTTACTGGCTGTACTCCTACGTGCAGATGACGGCTGCGGATTCGGTAACCGAGGCCACGGTGACGCCGCCAGGTGGTGACGCGCTGCCGTTGTGGGCGCAGGCCCACCTGCAACTGCTGGAATTGGATCTGCCCGCCGCCCTCACGCTGGCGGACATGAACACCGCGTACCCCAACGGCAACTATGTCGTAGCCATGACCACCGCGCACGACGGCCCACGCAGCGTCACCCTCAGCCTGACGGGCGACGGGTATCCGAATACGCCGACATTCCTGAACTTCGCCGCGCTTGAGGCGGTTGACCCTACGGCGGCCTTCACATTGAGCTGGCAGGTGTTCACGGGCGGCGTCGCCAATGACTTCATCCAAGTGCGCGTGGTGAATGGCGACGGGGTGGAAGTCTTCAGCACGCCGGCCTTCGGGGCGGTGGGCGCGCTCACGGGTACCGCCACCTCGGTGGTCCTGCCCGCCAACACGCTGTCGCTGGAGAGTTCCTTTACGGTCACGTTGACCTTTACCAAGGTCACCGCCCGCAATACCACCACCTACCCTGGGGCCACCGGTCTGGCGGGCTACTTCAAGAGTACCGAAGCCTCCCTGACCACCACCGCTGGCGGCGGCGGCACGGACACCACCCCGCCGCAACTCGTCTCCAGCTTCCCGACGAACGGCGCCAGTGGCGTGGCAGTGTATTTCCCGGTGGTATTCGTGTTCAACGAGGCGATGAAACCGGCCCAGTCCATCGCCTGGAGCGCCAACGTGAACGGCGCTAACTTCACTTACAACTGGGGTGGCGGCGGCAACAGTCTGAGCTGCACGTATCAAGGATCGCTGCCGGCCGGAGCCGTTATCACCTGGACGCTGAACCCATCCGCTCAACCGCTGCTCTTCGCCGATCTGGCCGGCAACCCGCTGCCCGCCAACACTTACTCGGGCAGCTTCGCCACTGCCGGGGCCACTAACAACCCGTGTAATCCAGGCGACGATGGGCGCGGCTACGGCGGCGTGAGCAAGGAGCTTACCTATTTCCAAACGGGCGCGGTCAGCCCCACGCTCGATCCCACCAACCCGCCGGTTTTCTTCGGCATCACCACCTCGCCCACTAATAACCCCGTCACTGCCGCCAAGGTGCAAGTCCCCGGCGGGCCGCTGCTGACTCTCACCAACTACTTCGGGCGCTCCTTCATGAACTCGGAGAACTACGCCTCGCAGGCCGCCCTCGACACGGCGCGGCCTAATGGCACTTACAACCTACAACTTACCCGCACCACCGGCGCGCCGCCCTCGGCTGGGATCAACCTGACGGGCAGTTACCCGCCGACGCCGCAAATCCTGAATTACGCCGCCGCTCAGGCGATTGACGCCAGCACGAACTTCGTCTTGCAGTGGAATGGCTTCACCGGCGCGACCTCCAATGACAGCATTGAGATCACCCTACAGAATGGCACTTGGTCTTGGACCGCGCCTGATCCCTGCGTGCCGCGGCCACTGACTAACACCGCCACTTCCGTCACCATCCCCGCTGGCACCCTCCAGGCGGGCACGACTTACAACGCTTCCCTCGTCTATTCGCGGATGACTTACATCGCCTCGAACGCCATCCCTGACCTGAACCTGGCGGCGTTCCTGCGCAAGACTGTCAACTTACAAATCAAGACGACCGGCGGCAGCAGCGGCAGCGCCCGCTTTGTTAGTTGGCGCGTGCTGGCGAATGGCAACTTCGAACTCAAGCTCCAAGGCACCCCCGGCACCAGTTACACTCTCCAGTCCTCCACCCAACTGGGTCCGTGGAGCGATCTTTTCACCTTGCCGGCCCAGCCCGATGGCAGTGTCACCTATCAAGTCCCGGCGAGCATGCTTGGGGCAAAAGTGTTCTTCCGCGCCCGGGCCAACTGACCTTTCGCCGCGGAGTTACTGAGAGCGAAGTTGGCGGCGAACACCAGTTCGCCGCTACGTAGCCCGTGCGTCCGTTCGTCCCGCCACTGCCGGTAGAGCCGTCTGACGCCAGGCGGCGAGGACGAACTACGGCTATCCGTAGCGGCGAACTGGTGTTCGCCGCCAACTCCTTGGGCAAACGATGGCCGGTCGTGTTTTGGCTTGGAGCGCGGAAATTCTTATCCGCTCCGGCGGGCGCACGCCCCAAGCGGGCAGGAATGTCCGCGCTCCGCCCGGACGATT
>CAINDV010001150.1 GCA_903847485.1 uncultured Verrucomicrobiota bacterium | reverse complement strand
GTGACGATCTGCCGCTCGCAGGCCAATTTGGCGGCTACACCGTGGCTAAGGAGAGTTTCAAAACAGAGTTTGGCAATGTGGAGTCCGGCCGCGGTGCAGTATCCGCCACACTCGTTTGGCGACTGGGTCCGGTCGCAGGATCTGGCTTCAAACCAGGTGGACAACGCGTCGCCCATCCCAGCCACCAGAAAGCGTGTCGGCGCCGCCGCGATGATGCTCACGTCCACCAGCACCACCGCTGGGTTCGTCTTTTGGTAACTCACCGAATCAAACATCCCAGCCTTGGTGTACCGCACCGCACACCCACTGCACGGCGCGTCGGTTGATGCGATGGTTGGAACGACGATGACGGGTTTGGCCGCCCGATCGGCGACGATTTTCGCCGTGTCAATGGTCTTCCCTCCCCCCATGCCGACGAGCACGTCAACCTGCTTCTGCTCGACGATAGCGGCCAGCCGAGCCAACTCATCCTCACAACACTCGCCGCGGAATGGCTCGACGAGGATGCCATGCGTCTTCAGGTCAAGGCCACTCCCGGGAATGACCTTGTTGTTCACCGAAGGCGAGGCCAATATCAGCCCCCGTTTACCAAGTAAACCGATCAGGGCGGGCAGTTCGGCGACGGCTCCGACACCTTGGATGTATTTTCCGGGAAAGACTGCTTTCTTGAACATGTGGTTCTCCTATTGGTTGGCGGCAAGCTGTGGACAGGAAGCGGACCAAACATCGGTTTGGTCTCGGGCGGCGCGGCTCGCCAATGCGCGTTGCGTCATGGGTGAATTAAAGCGGCTGGGCGATGGCGGGGCAAGTTATATACGACTTGGCGACGGTGGTTTGTCAGCTCTTCAAGTGGTCTGCCGTCCGCAAGCTGGTGGTGCTTTACCAAGAAGCGCGTGACACCGCAGAGCATTACTCCGTTTAGCGAGTTTGCCTCGGCTCTGGCAACGCGTCCAGATCGCTGATTGCAGTCGCCTCTTCAGTCCAGAATCAGCCAGTCGCCACACCTGTTTTGGCGCGAATCCGCCGCCGCTGCCACGCCTGTCGGACTTCCATCAGAAGCGCTGCCCCGGCAAACACCCCAAGCGCCACGTTCACCGGCTCCGGCACGGCTTCGATGGCCAGGCCCCAGCTCGCAACCGTGCTCTGGCCGGCGGCACCTTGGTCGGAAAAGTAGATGGTCCAGTCGCCGTTCGGGTCCAGGCCGTTTAACAAGCCCAGCGGCGCGCTGCTGTTCTGTCGCGTGGCGGCGTCGAACTCCGCTCCGGTGCTCGTCGGGTCTATGCTTCGCCCGTCGGGTTGCCAAGTGCCCGTCAGCACCGTGAAGCCGGAGCCGCCGTAGAGATGCACGTCGGTGGCCGCTGCGTCGCTCAGGGTGACGTCCATGCCGGGATCAAGCTAGCCGCCGGGGTTGGCGGCGGTGCGGCCGACGCGGTTGAGCAGGATCACGGTCTGACCGCCGTGGGATAGGTAGGCGAAGAGGTCGCTGTTGTTGGTGTGAGCCGGTGATAGGTAACACATAGTCCAGGGTGATGGGTTACCTATCACCGGCTCGCACCAACACTACTCTGGGAAGAAGAAACGGCACACTCGCAAAGCCATCATAGTAGCCGATACGAACCGCCGGATTGGCTGCCTCACGCACAGCAAACGAGGGGCCCGCCATGACAAACGCGTGGCCGACGCCAAAGCGGTAATCCAAGGCCTCCCGGCCACCGTCAGCGTAATAGCCGACTCCGCCTTTCAAGGAAGCCAGCACCCGCAACTGTGCCTGCCGCGCAAAGGCAGCAAGAACCATCCGTTGAGTGCGGAAGATCGGGGGTGGAACCGATTGGTCGCCTCGGTGCGGGTGCGGGTGGAGCACGCCATTGGGGGGCTCAAGCGCTTTGGCGCGGTCGCTAACCTATACCGCAACCACAAACCTTGCTGCGACGATCGCTTCAACCTGCTGGCCGCCGGTCTATGGAACCTGCGACTGGCCTTCAAAACCACCTGAGATCACTGCGGAAAGTGTTCGCTCTCGCCCGGATCACTATTCCACAACAAGGCTAATGAACCCCACCTGCGGAGGCTGCTCGCTCCTGGCCGTTGGTCGGTGACGAAGGCATTCTACGGGCGCAGCTTTGGTTTCTATCGCATGACGGACACGTGCAGCGCGATTTTGGGCCCGGCCTCGGCGATCGTATTGTTGGCGGCAGTGACCGGAGCAGTGCCGGTCTGGCACCTCTGCCTAACGGTCGCGTAGCCACTTCCTCCGCTAGGAATCTGGTCTTTGACCGCCTGCCAGGTAAACAAGACTCTTCCATACGGTGCGCCCTTTTCCGGGATCTGAATCGCTCGGCACCTACCCTTCCATCTTTGATTTGGTGCGCGACTTCATGCAGGACGCAGCCTTCAGCCACGCGTCGCTTTGCGGCATCACGCATGTCCGTAAACACGGTTTCGACACGGTCTGGCTTGCGTTTGCGTGCCTAAAACCCGTGTTTTGTATACAAAATGTATACAGCGCAAGTGGCTCACTGACAATTAACAAGCCCGTCTATACTCTCGTTTTGTACGCACCGTAGGTGC
>CAINDV010001149.1 GCA_903847485.1 uncultured Verrucomicrobiota bacterium | reverse complement strand
GGTGGACGCCGCAACAAGCCCACGACCGGGCTTGGGAGATCGTGCGGGAGCGCTACCTCCTGATTCCGTCGGAGGCATAGCCGCCGATGCCGCGCCGGCGGAAACGGAGCCTCCGCGCAACCAGCGCAACTACAGCATAACGGATGCTGACAAAGTTGGCCTCGGCTCGCTCAAGCAGAAGTGCCGGGTCAACCTGGCCGCCATCGAACTGCTCAAGCAGTTGGAGGGCGAAGGCGGTGCCCCGACCGACGACGAGCGGCGCCTCTTGGTGCGCTACGTCGGTTGGGGTGGTCTGCCGCAAGTCTTCGACGCCTGGAACGACGAGTGGCAAGCGGAACGCGAGCGCCTGGAGCAATTGCTCACGCCCGACGAACTCGATTCCGCCCGCGCCACCACGCTGAATGCCCACTACACCGCGCCGGCCATTATCCGCGCGATGTATGCCCTTCTGCAACGGTTGGGATTCGCGCAGGGACGCATCCTGGAGCCGGCGTGCGGGCTGGGACATTTCATCGGCCTCATGCCCGAAGAGATGCACGCACGTTCACGGATCACCGGCATCGAAATTGACTCGGTTACAGCCCGCCTCGCCAGGCTGCTCTATCCGGACGCCGACATCCGGCACCAACCGTTCGAGGAAACCAGACTGGCCGATGAGCAATTCCACGGCAACGTCGAGGCCTTGCGCCAGATGCAGCCGACCGACTTGAACGCCACGGAGATCGACGCCCGCCTGGGCAGCACCTGGATTCCGGCGGCGGACATCCAGCAGTTCGCCGGCGAAGTGCTGGGGGAAGAAGGCGTCACCGTCAGTCACGCGCCGCAGCTTGGATTGTGGGTAGTGCGTGGCGGCTATGGCGTGCGCTTCAGCGTCGCCAACACCACCGAGTGGGGCACCGACCGCCGCAGTGCTTTGGAACTTATCGAGGACGCGCTCAATCTCCGCGTGCCGACGGTCTATGACCACGACCCGAACACCGACCGCGACGTGATTGACGCCGCCGCCACCGAGGCCGCGCGCGACAAGCAGGAGAAGCTTAAAGAGCGACCCAACACCATTCGCACGGGCACGCCGGGCTTCTTCAACTCGATGACCACCAGCGGCAAGCCGTTGACGAAGCCGACCAAATCCGTCCGGCAGCGATGGCGGCGCGCAAGCGTGTCGCCGTGGCTGCATCACGAAGGACGAGTTTGGCATCGGAGGCAGGCATAGGAAGAATCGTATGCGAAGAGGTAAAGGTTGCTGGCCCGGCTCAGCCCGGATCGCTTACCTCCTTGGCGTAAAGCACGGACCATTCGGCGGCTTCCTGCACAAAGTCGGTGGCGACCCGCTCGGTGAGGCGGAGGGCGTCGTGATCCCAACTGCCAGGGTCGTCGCCCGGCGAAGCCTGCGCGGCGGCGATGCGGCGGGCGAGATCGTCGGCCTGCTGCCAGCGGCCCTGAGGTTCGCCGGCAGCGACGGCGCTGCGGCCATGCAGCATCACGCGCATGACGGCGGAGCGTTCGGCGAGGCGCTGGCATTCAGACTGAAACCGAATGCCGTTGAGCGCGGCCACCACTGCGGGCAACACGGCGGAGATGAACACGAGCCAGGGCGTGGCCAGTTTCGCGTTGGGCTCCCAGGCGTGCGGAAGCCAGTGCAGGAGTTCGCCGCCGATGACGAGAAAGTCGAGCGCCACAATCCCAATGACGGTCCAGCCGAGGCTGGCGGCGACTCGCTCTGCCCAGTGATGCAGGGCGTGCATGGTGCGGGTGTTGCGCTCGTGATACTTCGTTTGCTCGCCGACCCATGCGTCCCGTACGTTCTCCACCATTTCCCGCGGTTGAAGGGTAAGGAGTTTCTTCACGCGCACAGTGCCGGTGCCGTCGTTGGCGGGGAATTCCATGGCTTGCGCGAGCGGCAGGTCGGCGGGGGAGATGGCGCGCACGAGGGAATCGAAGAGCCAGTCCACCGCGCTCTGACGAACAACGCGGGACGCGAACTGCGGCGGCGCGGCGGCAGGCGGTTGGTGGCTGCCCGCCTGCGGCAGGTAGAACATCCCGCGCAGGCGTTCCGCGAGGTAGCGGTAATCCACCGCGCGGTCGTTCCAATTCTCCCGGTTGGCGCGGCGGGTATTGCGGGAGACGAAGATGAGGATTGCCAGCTTTAGCACGGCAAACCCCAGCAGCGTGGGCACCAGCCAGCCGCGTGGAGCGACGGGAGCGGGCGTTTGCGCCGGGGCCAGACCAGCGGCCTGCGCCATCACGGCGGCTTCCTCGCCGGGACCGGTGTGTCCGGCGGTGCCCAGCAGCGCCAGACTCGCGGCTGCGAGGGTGACCGCCACGATGGCCAACACGTAGTTCAGCAGGAACGCGCCGCGATACAGGCCGCTGTAGTGGCGGCTCAACTCCGTGGCGCGCGAGCGATAGGCTGAATAGGGCTGGAGCTTGGCGTCAGATTTCGATTCAGGCCCAGAGCGAAAACGCTTCTCGAACCAAATCCAGACCTTCTCACGCCAGGTGGCTTTCTGTCCCCCCGCAGCATCGCGCGGCGGGCTTGCCGCATCGTAGAAGAACTCTTGCAGCAACACCTCGCCGTGTTTCTCATGGGCTTGGTGGCTGGGGTCGGCGGGGTCGAAGCCACTGTCCGGATCGGTGGTCAATTGCGAGACCCACTGTTGCAGCGTCGCCTTCCATCGCTCCGGCCGGGGCGCTTTTTCCGCCAGCACCGAGTGCAGGTCGTCCTGCGGTTCGATGAGGTACACCTCGCCGGTGCCGGTGTGCAGGAACACCACCGGCAACTCGAAGGCCAGAGCCACCCGCACCGTTTCCAAGGTGCCGCCCGCGTTGCTGGGATCGTCGGGATTGGCCGCTGCGATGAGCAGATCGCTGTGCCGAAGCAGGAACGCCGATTGGGCGCGGTAGGCGCGGGCGCGACGGTTCTTCGCCAGCGCCTCGCGCTTCATCCGCTCGTCCTGCGGCAGGGCGGCAAGGGTGGCCTCGTCCGGCCTGTCGTAAATGCCATCCAGCGCCAGCACCCAGTCGCAGCTAGCGAGCTGGCGGTCGAACTCCGCCCGAAACGCCTCGGGCCGGCTCCGGCGGTAGTCCCCCACGCCGAAAGGTAGCACCGCCGCCAGTTCCGTCTCCAGGCAGGGCGTGTCCGGCCCACAGACCGCGCCCGGGTCGGGCGCGATCCTCACCCGCTCAAGCACCCGTGCGGCCAAGGCGTCGGCACCTTCGCAAAGGCCGGTGACCAGCCGCAGCAAGGGGCATTGCGGCGCGTAAAAGCGGGTGACCCGCGACTCCCTGCCTGTGTCCACCGGCACGCCGGGCGCCAGGGCTGCCAGCCGGTGGCCGAGAGTGCGCAACACCTCGCCCAGCGTCTGCTCCAGCCGGTTGCGCTCATCGGGAGTGAGTTCCTTGTGCCCGGCAAAGCCCGCCCGCAGGACAACACGCGGGCGGCATGGAAGGGCGGGAGTGGTCGCTGGTTGGCTCATGGCTGGGTGAACATCGTTTTCAGTTGCTTCATTGACTGCGCGAATCCGGGCGTCCAGGTGCAAGAAGTTTCAATTTCGATTGAATGGTCTTTACTTGAAGCGGGTGAATAGCCCGCCGAAGCGCTACCTCCAAGTGAACTCTTGCGTCGTCGGGCCTGTTCGTTTCCATCGCCAGTATTCCGAGGGCAAGATCGGCGGTTGGATGGCAAGAATTCGCTGCTTTGGCCGATTCGAAGAGTGCTTGGGCACTTTCTGGAAAGTCACGCATCAACCTCTGCCCAGCCGAGAGGTGAGCACGGCATTTTCATATGCATCGGGAGTGGGCCCTAACCACAGGGCTCGCACTTTTTGCTAGACCCATCCTGCGTTTTCGTGTGAAATGGGCTGGGATGAAAACACTATCTGTTGCCTGCCCAGCCTTTACCGCTGACCCGACCCCGGTCGTGCTCGCCGAACTGGCCGTGCGCCCGCTCCAACCCGACGAGCACGCTCGCGCCCGCCAACTCCTCGATCAGG
>CAINDV010001148.1 GCA_903847485.1 uncultured Verrucomicrobiota bacterium | reverse complement strand
CGCCCACGGTCGCTCGCCTCACTGCCCGTTCGTGTTCCTACGGTCGAAGGTTGGCCTCCGGCCCTTGCGCGCGGGTTCCTTGCGGTTCCCACCTGGCCGTTCGGCTACGGTTATCGTCATCACCCCGTCGGGGACGTTTCACCCCGAAAGGTTCGGCACCTGCCAGGCACACTAGGCCGGGTGCCCTCACCGGGCGGCCCACGCCAGCTTCATACGTTCCTTCCAGCCAAAGCCACGGGTCAGGAGTTCTGAGGCTTAGTTTTCAAACAGTACCGAGTTTCCCTACATCGGCTCCTACAGTTTTGAAAGAGCCTCTCCAGACTGGTGCATCACGAAGAAGTAACCACTAGCCACTCGGAAGACGCGAAAGAGACACCAAGAGTCAGCCAAATTGGCTCCCGCCAGCCTCAACATTGGCCCTTGACTTCAAAGGAGCGGACGCAATACTCCTCGAATGATGCAACACAAACGGCAATCAATAGTTACTCAGTTCTCACTTAGTCGCACGGCCGTCAGGCTGCTCTCCGGCAGCTTTATTGGGGCGCTCGCCTGCCTTTGGTTACCCTCAGCTTTGGCTGGGTGGCGGACCGTTTCACTCCACCCGGCGGACGCGCAGTATTTGGACTCCATAGCCACTTGCGCCTCGGGTGGCCAGATCGGCGGGCAGGCGTTTGTTGGCGAAAACGGTACAGGCATACGCTCTGCCCTCTGGAACAGCCCCTCGAGTGCCGGTTTCGTGAGCCTCGCTGTTCTTTCTGTACCCAGCCTGGTTCGGGGCGTCTCCGGCGGCATCCAGGTCGGAGACTTCGGCGACTTTGGGGCTTTTTGGAAAGGAACCACGAACTGGTACCCTGTCGCTCCGTTTGGAACGAATTCGGAGGGAAGGCATGTGTGGGGGGTTGCTGGCGGTTGGGCGGTTGGCCAAGAGTTTTTCATCAGCAACCCCGAACAAAGCCGCCCGATGCTCTGGGAGCTCATGGATACTAACTCTCTGCCGGGCATTGACCTGCTGCCCGCGTCGGCGGACGTCGGCTGCGTTTTAGCCATCACGGGCGCGAGGAGTGACAATCGCGGCCGACAGGCCGGTTGGGCGGGTGTGGGCGACGTCCGGACCGCTGCCTATTGGCAGGGCACGGTCGCCAGCTACGTGGACCTCCACCCCAACCAGGTGTCCAATTGGGGCAGCTCCGTGGCCCGAGCGATTTATGGCGACCAACAGGGCGGATGGGTCGAGGATAACATCAGTAGCCGACATGCCGCCCTTTGGCAGGGCACGGCGGCCAGCTTCCAAGACCTCCACCCCAGCGCCAGCGTCGTCCCCGGAGATTACGATTCATTCATCGATGGCATGACCAAGGACATCCAAGTCGGGTATGTGTTTTCTCCGGACGGCACCATCATTCAGGCCGCCCTCTGGGAAGGGACCGCCAACTCGTTCCTCAACCTCGACTCACTGCTCCCCGCAGGCTACGACGGTTCTCGGGCTTATGCGGCGGATTGGTTCAATGGTGAGCTGTGGGTCGTCGGCTGGGCACAGAACACCAGCCTCGACCGCTCTGAAGCCATGGCCTGGATTTACTCCGCTGAGGCACCCAAGCTCGCCATCTCCCGCTCCGGTGCGAAAGTGGTGATTACCTGGCCGACGTCGGCCACGGGCTTCAGGCTCGAAGCGAAGGCGGACTTGAAGTCTTCCGTGCCGTGGACCCCGGTGGACACGGCGGGTGTCGTGACCGAAGGCGACTTGCGGAAACTCACCATCCCGGCCGGCGCGGGCAACCAGTTCTATCGTTTGTATCGGCCGAATACGGTGACGGACCTTGACGGCAATGCTTACGAGGTAGTGAAGATTGGCACCCAGGAATGGCTCGTCGGGAACCTGAAGACGACCAAATACCGCAACGGCGACTCGATTCCAGAGGTTACAGTCAAAGATGAATGGTTCGCGTTAACCACAGGTGCTTGGTGCTATTTCAATAACGACCCGGCGCTGGGAGCCATCTATGGCAAGTTATACCCTTGGTATGCCGTGAACGATCCGCGTGGTTTAGCTCCCGCCGAGTGGCATGTTGCCACAACCAATGATTGGTTAACTTTAATCAATGCCTTGGGTGGTGATATCGTGGCCGGAGGCAAGCTGAAACAAGCCGGTATCGCCCATTGGTTGAGTCCCAATACGGACGCGACCAGTGAGACTGGTTTTACCGCCCTTCCCGGAAGCTACCGCGGCTACGCTGGCGCCTTTGACTTTGGCCATCTGGGCTTCTGGGGCAGTTGGTGGGCCGCTACCGATTTCGATGAATTCAGCGCCTGGTGCTATACTATGTTCAACGACAACGGTGAGGTAGGCTCTTTTGCTGACCGTAAGGGGAAAGGATTCTCCGTCCGGTGCGTCCGGGATTAAGTGCGCCCCAGCGTGCCCCAAACGACCTCCAATGAGGTCGCCACTTAGCGAGTAGGGGTCAGTTTCGATGAACGACAATTGAGTTGGACCGAGTTATCAATCCGCTGTCACTTGTTGGAACCGGCCCCTACACTCTTCTCCGTGCTGCCAAACAACTCTTCCCGCCCGCTGGGGCTTGAAATACGGTGCCCACAACCTATCCGAGCGGAGGAATAATCATGAGTAGATTTAGCGCAGTCTTATTGGCGGCTTGTGGACTTCTCACCAGCGCCGCGCCAGCGCAGGTCACCAACGTGCTGCCGACCAAACTGGAGGCTTTCGAGGCGCAGACCGGAACGATCATTATCAAAGGCACCGGTGAGATCGGCTCGGTGGCCGTTGGCGCACTGACCATAACGGTAAGCAGCAAAGAGTCCATGGATGTCGGCACCGGTCGCAAAGAATACGGCATGGCGATCGAAGTTGCCGCGGATAACCAGCAGGGGTGGAAGAGGGTGGTTGACTACGAGGAAATGGCTTCCCTGGTCAACAGTCTGAACTACCTCTCCCGGATTAACTACAATGTGACCACCTTGCCCACGTTTGTGGCGGGGCACGCCACGGCGTCGGGCTTCCGGGTCGGCGCTTTCACCAGCCAGCGGCGCAGTTCCATACAGTTCTTCCTGGAAGACAAAAGCGTCAACGGCGGAAGGATTTTACTCACTTCGGACCACCTTGCTCGTTTCCAGCTCCTGGTAGAACAGACCAAGAAGAATCTGGATTTGTTGCGGGTCACTAACTGATTGCGCGGCAGTAACCACGCCATCCCCAGGCCGTTCTTCAACCGCCTGCGACCCGCACTATGATCGGAGGTTTGGCTTTGCCGCTGGGGAGACGTTCCCCAACTCTTTCTTTCCCTCGCGACGGGGCGGAAGTGCCGGTTAGGGCGAGTAGGAAAGGTTCGGCCGGGCCACCCAGTTCCCACAGGCCAGGATGTTTGAGTCTCAGACATCCTGACCCGAGGAATTGGCGCGGGCCGCCCGGTGAGGGCACCGGGCCTACAGAATCGCGCCTTTGCTGTAGTACCCTGACCCGGCTTGCCCTGCCGAAACGCGGCCCTTGCCGGAGCACGGACATTCTTGTCCACTTGGGTGGCTCCGTGCCGCCGCCAAGCGGACAGCCGTGTCCGCGCTCCTAGCCATAATGAGCAGGCCAAGCGCCCTGTGACGCGTGGCATGGCCGATGAACTGGCATTGTTCATCACTGCTCTCCAGCGACTTGTGGGTGAGTTCGTTGGAAGAATTGCTGGCTCACTGTCCAGTGATCTTGGTTGGGTTTTGGGAAAGGTCGGGCCGGAGCTTGCGTTTCCGAAGTTAGAGACAGGCGCGACGCCTGTCCTACGGCATAGTTACCCCGGCAGGTTGGTTCGACGCCAGTTTGCGCCTCAGCAAATTCGCGGCAGTTGCTCGCCGCTGGGCATGTCCAGAATTCTATGCGCTCCGAGGGTGCCTTTTAGCACGACCAGCGGAGTCGCGCCGGTGGTCACTTCACCGATGATGGCCGGGGCGGGCGCCTCGGCGTGGCCGCGCAGGATGGCCAGTGTCAGGTCGGCATCTTTGGCAGCGACGAACGCGGCGAAGCGGCCTTCGCAAGCGACATGCAGCGGGTCGAGGCCGAGCATTTCACAGGCGGCGTGAACATCTTCGCGCACTGGCACCCTCGCCTCCTCAACGGCGATGCGCACTTTCGCGGCGTAAGCAATCTCGTTGAGCGTGCTGGCCAAGCCGCCGCGGGTCAAGTCACGAAGGCAATGGACCTCCACGCCGGCGCTCAGGAGTTCCTGTACCACTCCACTGACGGGCGCGGAGTCGCTGTCAATCGTAGTTTCAAATTGCAGCCCTTCGCGCAGGGCCATGATGGCCATGCCGTGCCGGCCCAGGTCGCCGCTGATCAGCACCACGTCGCCAGCTCTGACGCTGGCGGGCGCGATGTCGAGTTTGTGCTCCACGACGCCGAGGCCGGCGGTGTTGATGAACAGTCCGTCGCCCTTGCCTTTGTCCACGACCTTGGTGTCGCCAGTGATGATATGCACGCCGCAACGGGCGGCGGCATCGCGCATCGATCGGACGACGTTCCAGAGTGTGTCCATCGGCAACCCTTCTTCCAAAATAAAGCCGGCGCTCAGGTAAAGTGGACGGGCACCGCTCATGGCGAGGTCGTTGACGGTGCCGTGAACAGCCATCGAACCAATGTCTCCGCCGGGAAAGAAGATTGGCCGCACGACGTAGGAATCGGTGGTGAAGGCAAGGCGTCCGGGCGGCGCGGAAAAAACCGACGAGTCATGGCCGGCTTCGAGGAGTGGATTGCGGAAGGCCGGCAAAAACATCCGCGCCAGCAAATCGTGCATGAGCCGTCCGCCGCCGCCGTGGGCGAGCAGGATGTGGGGGTATTGGGAGAGCGGAATCGGGCAGGCGGGGGATAAGTCGGGGGTTCCCCGAGGATTCGGAGACGGCTGCGGATTGGGGGCGGGGCTTTGGCCGAAGGGCTGGTGAGTGGGTTCGGAGTTCGCCATGCGGTTATCAAATTTCAAATCTCAAATTCCATGCCGCCGGTAGCGGTAGTAGGCGGCGCAGGCGCCTTCGCTGGAAACCATGGTTGCGCCCAGCGGGTGCTCCGGGGTGCAGCGACGGCCGAAGGCCGGGCATTCTTGCGGCTTGATGAAGCCCTGGAGCACTTGGCCGCTCAGGCAATCCGCCGGCTCGTCGTCGCGCTGGTTGGCGAGGCCGAATTTCTTCTCCGCGTCGAATGCGGCGTATTCGGGGCGCAGGCCCAGGCCGCTGGCGGGAATTTCGCCGATGCCGCGCCACTGACGGGAGATGACTTGGAAGATTTTCCCCATCAACTCCTGCGCCGGGCGGTTGCCTGCTTCGCGGACGGAGCGTGAATATTGGT
Organism: uncultured Verrucomicrobiota bacterium; assembly: GCA_903847485.1. Taxonomy (GTDB): domain Bacteria; phylum Verrucomicrobiota; class Verrucomicrobiia; order Limisphaerales; family JAJXZI01; genus CAINDV01. Next base: position 2,481 of record CAINDV010001148.1, on the reverse strand, counting down.
TCTCCACCTCCGCCCGGCCCGTCTCCAACTGCCGTACGCAGCTCAAGATTCCTTGCAGGAGGTCCAGCGGCTCGAAGCCGGTGACGACGATCGGCACATGATACTTCGCCGCGATCGGTAAGTACTCCCAGTAGCCCATCACCGTGCAGACGTGGCCGGCGGCAAGGAAACCTTGGACGCGCCGATTAGGTGAGGAAAGGATCGCCTCCATGGCCGGCGGCACGAGAACGTGGGAGACAAGCAGGGAAAAGTTCTTCAGCCCTTGCTGTGCCGCCTGGAACACGGCCATCGCCGTTGCCGGAGCTGTGGTTTCAAAACCGACGCCGAAGAAAACGACTTCCTTCGCCGGGTTATCGCGGGCGACTTTGACGGCGTCGAGCGGCGAATAGACGATGCGCACGTCGGCACCCCGGGCTTTGACCGCTAGCAAGTCGGTGCTGCGGCCGGGCACGCGGAGCATGTCGCCGAACGAGCAGAAGATTACGTCGGGTCGCGCGGCGATCTGGAACGACTTCTCGATCACTTCCAGCGGAGTCACGCATACGGGACAGCCGGGTCCGTGAATGAGCGTGATCTGACCGGGCAAGAGTTCGTGAAGGCCGAACTTGACGACGGCGTGAGTCTGGCCGCCACAGACCTCCATAAGGCTCCACGGACGGGTGGTTACGCGGCGGATTTCCTGGGCCAACTTCCGTGCGCCGCCAGCGTCGCGGTATTCGTCGAGGAACTTCACGGCGCGCGCGGCTCCAACTCGGCGAGTTCGTCCATTTGACGGAGATACTCAAAGACTTTCTCCGCCTCATCCTTGTCCACTGCGCTGAGGGCGAAGCCAGCGTGAACGATGACATATTCGCCGACATGCACGTCGGGCAGATAGTCAAGACTGACCTCCTTCAGGACACCACCGAAATTGACCCGGCCCAAGCGGGTGATCGGGTCGTCGCCGGTGATCGTTTCAAGTCGGCCGGGTATGGCTAGGCACATCGGAGGTAACGTTTAGCCGCAGAACGGCGCGGGGGCAATTCTTTCGTCGTATTCCGGTGACAATCGGCAGCCGTTCTGCCCATGAACCTCAAAATGCCTTCCTTGATTGCCAACGACTTGCGCATCTTGAGGTTCATGGGCGCAACGCGCGCAAAAAATTCGGGGTGGTCTCATTTTGGCTGGGAGCGCGGACAATCCTGTCCACCGGCGGAGAGTGACCGAGCCATAAACTGAGAATCGCTGAGTTGATAGCCACCCCACAGGCGTACTCGGGGCTATTCTGAAGGTCAGGGTTTGCGCAGGCACAGTGGCATCCCCAGCCGCCGCTGCCCGGTTCATGGCCGTCCCTCGCTGCTGTTACCCGGCAACGGGCGGCTGTTGGTGGCTTCCTGATTTCCTGCTTTCCTGATTGAATCCTGAGCCTCGGCAAAGCGGCAGATTTCGCCCCAGATACGGGCAAGCGAGTTGCGGCGATTGGGCGTCAGGTGTTGGTGGATGCCGAACTCGGCAAGGAACGACGGATCGTGCGCGAGAATGTCCGCCGGTGCCTGCCCGCTATAGAGGTCGCAGAGCAGGCCAGCGATGGCCTTGATGATGAGCGAGTCGGACTCGGTCTGGAACTGGCAGGTGCCGTCGCGGAACGCCGCCACGAACCACAGCCGCGCCAGGCAGCCGGGCACCCGCTGAGCTTCCAGGCACAGCCCCCGCGGTAGCGCCGGACGGGCGCGCGCCTGGTCCACCAGCCAGTTAAGCCGCTGCTGGACACTGCCGAACTCAGCCAGGCGGGCGGCGATCTGCTGTTGTTTTTCAGGCAAAGTCATGGCACTAGCGCGCTGGAACGCGGCTCAAATGTCAAACCTCCCGTCCTTGACCGCCCCGTCTTCGAGCCGGCGCTTGAACGTGAGGGCGGCGGCGGCGGTGTCGAGCGTCTGAGGAAGGTGCTTCCACGCCGCACGCAGTTTCGGTGGACAGGCGACGTCACCGCGCGCAGGCAAATCGAAGACCTGCCCGTGGATGGCACGGATGACTTCGCCCACGCTGGCAACGATCTGCCGGGATTTCGGGTCAATCAGGATTTGAGTGAGGTAGTTGGGCAGGGTGCCGAATGGCGCCGCCAAATCCTCGACCTTAAACACTCTGCCGTTGGCGTAAGGCCGCGCCAGCCGGAGCACAGCGCGGGCGGCGTAGTCGTTGCAGACAGACGATTTCACGGAGCGCAAGGTAAGAACGGCGCGGGGGAGTCGCAATCATGGAAACGCCAGCAGTGCTCATTTTAGCTTGAAGCGCGGACAATCCTGTTCGCCTTGCGCCAAGTTCGCGCCCGCCGGCGGACAAGATTGTCCGCGCTCCAAGCCCAAATGAGACCACCCCGAATTTTTTGCGCGCGTTGCGCCCATGAACCTGCTAGGGCTGATCTCGGTTCCAGCGCTCGGCGCAGTGTGACCGTGATGTTCTATGGTGCGCTCGCCAGAGTGGCCCGCAAATGAGATTGGTTCT
>CAINDV010001147.1 GCA_903847485.1 uncultured Verrucomicrobiota bacterium | reverse complement strand
ACTGCTACCAGCGTCAGGACGCTGGTCATCAACCTGAATAGGTTATGTCGTTGCATGGTTCGAGTGGTTGTTGAGGTGATTGACTGGTTGGGTCTCAAATTGGCCTCGCAGGAGGTGAATGTGCGGGCCGCTGGTGTGAACCGCCCGTGTGGTTCACAAGCGAAGGGAGTTTATTCGCGGCCGGCCGCGGCTTTCTTCATGCCGGCTTCGAGCCGCTGGATGTCCGCAGGCGTGAGCTTGTTGAGCTTGGCCGTGAGCGTGAACGGCGGCTGGTAGTCGGCATCGTTCACGCCGGGTTCCTTGTCGGAGCCGATGTCGAAGCTCTCGTCCCATTGCAGCAGCATCAGCAGTTTCTTGCCTGAGTGTGGGCTATGCGGGTCATTCCCCGCTCTTCAGCCGCTTCTGGCCCTCCACGATCTTGTGCCAGCCGAACGTGAGCGAGAGACGAAAACCATCCATTTTGAGATCGGTGGGGGCGCTGTCGTTGACGGTCGCCATGTAGCCGGCAGTCAGGGAAATGTTGTCGTTGATTTGGTACCCAAGGGTGAGGCCGATGCCCACGTTGTTCAGTGGACTGCCGCTGACGCCACTGATGGTCGATGTGCCGCCACCCATGTAAGTCGTGTCGAATGAACCCCAAAAATGCTCCGTAAAGTCCCGGGTCACATGCGCTTCCACTTGGAACATGGGATCCGTGCTCAAGGTATGCCCCACATAGTCGTTGTTGTCACTGAAGAGCCAAACGGACGGAAGCAATTCGATGGTGGTCCGCCGCCCGGGCACCCAGGGGCCAATTTGCCAGACGATGGGTGCGCCGATCCGGCCATACCAGCGATTCTGGCCAAGGTTCAACGGTTGACTGCTGTTGTACTCGCCGATGGGAAAGGCTACATCCATGATGACATCGAGCGAGAACTTCGGCTCATAACGCAGCAGGTCGGGGATGGTCCGGATGGCCTTGGGGCCGATGAGGTTGATGCCCGCCTCCACCATCGGATCGCCAAAACCAGTGGCGGACTGGTTGTAGCTCAGGCCGGAGACGGTGGTCGTGCCCGAAATCCGGCCCATCGGCTCCAGCACCGCGAGGGTGAGCATGCGGTCGAACAGGGGCAGCATCTTCGCGTAGCCGGCGATGGCGACATTCGCATCCACGGAACTACTGGGCGAAACGACGTAAGCCGGGTCCACGGGATTGGCGTTGCCGCTCAGGGATTGGAAGATCACCGGCACCGCGTTGGCGCCAGCCAGACTCTTCCAATAGAAGCGCGGCGGCACCTGCGCCTGCGCCAGCATCGGGCCGAGGATCGCGAGAGCGGCAAGAGAGGTGACGAGGCGGCGCGAGCGCGCAGCGGATGACGAGTGACTCCGCGAGCGGAGCTGTTTGGCTTCAGGGTTCATGGAATGGCTTTTTTGATGAATGGGGTTCAGGGATTCAGGTGCGGTCACAGCTTCGGGTCGGACAGCAGGTTTGTGGGCGGCATGAACTGGCGCTTGTAGATGAGCGGCGGGAAACCGTCCTCCACCGGATATCGGTCCGGCAGTTTCTTCACCATTCCCTCCCACAGAACGCGGCTGGGCAGGATCACCTTGTTGGCACGGACATAGTCGTCCCAGAGCGCCAGGAGCGCCTTGAGCTTTTCGGGTTGCTGGGCGGCCAGATCATGGCGCTCCGCCATATCCTCGGCCAAGTTGAACAACTCCCATTCCTCGGTGCCGTACGGTTTGTATTGCCAGCGCAACTTCCAGTCCCCCTGCCGGACCGCGCGGTTCCCGAACATCTCCCAGGCCAGGTAGTCCTGACCGGAGCGCGGTGACTCCTCTTCGCCCCCCAGCGTCTTGATCCACGACTTGCCGATCAGCGGTGGCGACTCGTGGCCGTTGACGGTCTTGGGATAAGCCGCCCCGGCCACCTCCAGCAGCGTAGGCATGATGTCCGCCACGTGCAGGACGCCGCGGTTGATGCTCCCCGGCGGCCGCTGGACGATGGGGCCGCTGACGATGAGCGCGTTTCGGATGCCGCCTTCGGCCATGTTGCCTTTGTACTGGCTGAACGGGGTCATCGAAACCTGCGCCCACATCGGGCCGTAGCCGACGTAGGAATGCGGGTCGCCCCAGGCGTTCGGATGATTCTGTGCCCACTGGATGGAGGCGAAGAGGAAATCGCGCGTGCCGGGCGTGCCCGCGATCATCTTGAAGAGGTCGGCCCCTTCCGCCCCGTTGTCGCCAAAAACAATGAAGATCGTGTTGTCGTACTCGCCGATCTTCTTCAAGTAGTTCATCAGCCGCCCGATGTGGAAATCCATGTTCTCCACCATGCCGGCGTAAAGCTCCATCTTCTTGCCAAGGATCGCTCGCGAAGCGGGCGCCAGCAGGGTGGCATCGGGCACGAACCACATGCGCTCGGCCAATTGGGTGCCCGCCGGCACGATGCCGAGTTCGACCTGGCGCTTGAGCCGTTCCTGGCGCACCACGTCCCAGCCCTTGTCGTATTCCCCCACATGGCGGTTGCGCCACTCGCGCGGCAGATGGTACGGGTCGTGGGGTGCCTGGTGGGAGACGTAGGCGAAGAACGGTTTGCCATCGCGGCGGTTCGCCTCGATGTAGGTGATGATTTTGTCGGTGTAGGTCTTCGTGGCGTAGTAGCTCTTCGGCAGCTTCTTCAGGTAACGGCCATCCTCGGTGAACGTGGACAGCGGGGTGGTGGCGGTGAAATTCAGCATGTCCCAATAGCTCCCCGCGCCGTCGAGCAGGGAAAAGTCGCGCTCGAACCCGCGCGCAGCGGGGATTTGGTTCGTTGCCTTGCCCATGTGCCATTTGCCGGCCATGTAGGTGTGGTAGCCGGCATCCTTGAGCAATTGCGGCAAGGTCGCGACGCGGTTGTTGAGGTAGCCTTCGTAGCCGTCCACGCCCCATTGGTTGGGGGCAGTCCACTCGTCCATGTTACCCAGACCGTTCAGGTGCGTATCCACGCCGGTCAGCAGCATGGAGCGGGTTGGCGAACAACTGGCGTGGGTATAGAACTGGGTGCAGCGCAAGCCGGCCTGGGCGAGGGAATCCAGATTCGGTGTCTTGATCTCGCCGCCGAAACAGCCCATGTCCGAAAAACCCAGATCATCACCGAGGATAATCACGATGTTCGGGCGCTTCCCGGTGCTGGCGGTCGAAGAGTAGGCGGCCGGCGCGGCCGCAGTGGCCGCCACGAGGGCGGTCACCAACAGAGCACGGGTTAGGCTCAGCCTGCCTGTGAACTCAATTTTCATATCGTCAAATTTGCCGGAGGCCCGCGATGCAACGGAGCGCCAGCGTCGTCTGGAGAGCTACCGCTCGCCGAAAGCTCTGCGCGAGCGGCAGGGTAAAGGCGTGCCGGGGGCTGGTAAAGGCAAAGCGCGCCATGGAAACGGCTGGCGTCTGCTGGCTGTCCCGGAGGGACAAAATGTGAATAGCCGTGGGCAGCAGCCCACGGGCGGCGTTGCCAGCCTAGTTCGACCCCGCCGGGGTCGAATAGGCCAAGGGCCGGTTCTCCGGGTTGCACCCGGAGCTACTCACGTTGCGCCCCTCCGGGGCGAAATGCACGGGCCGCTCCCGGTGAAGGAAGCGGCCCGCGTGGCTCAGGGCTTAGGGAGGCGCGTTACTTCGCGTCGGCGGCTTGCTTCATGCCTTCTTCCAGTTTCTTGATGTCCTCGGGCGACAACTGCGGGCGGTCCACTTTGATCGTCAGCTTGTTCAGCTTGGCGGTCAGGGTGGACGGCGGTTGGTAGTCCGCATCGTTCACGCCGGTGAGCGTGTCGGAGCCGATGTCGAAGCTCTCGTCCCATTGCAGGATCATGGGCAGGGTCTTCTCCATCGTGATGGTCTGGACCGCTTTGCCGTCCACCTTGAGCGTGCCGGTGCCGGGCCGACCGAGACCGCTCATGTTGTTGAAGGCGAGCGTGGCCACGCCCAGGCCATTATTTTTGAAGTCGAACTCGACGATATGCTTGCCGGGCGTGAGCGCCTCCGGGCCTTCCCACTTGATGCGTTTGAGGTCAGCCAGATTCCAGAGGAAGACCGGCTTGCCCTTGAGCAGGTAAAAGCCGTAACCGGCGAAGCGCCCGCCCGAAGTCAGGATCATGCCTTCGGCGCCGCCGTCGGGAACGGTGATGTCGGCCGTGATGGTGTAGGAAGCGTCGAGCAGGAACGGGGAATCGCCCTGCGGCAGTCCCACCATGGGCCGGGTGTAAACAAACTCGGTGCGACCGGCGGTGATGTTCGGCCGTGGTGCCACGATGCGCGCCGCCACCGAGGCGTCCATCGGGAAGACTTGGTATTTCTTTCCTTCCTCGATGAACATTTTCTTCAGTTCCTTCACCTTGTCCGGATGCTGGGCGGCGATGTTCTGGGATTGGCTGAAGTCCTGATCCAGGTTGTAGAGTTGGAGAACCTGGTTGTTGAGCGGGTCGGTGTTGGCGGCGCCGAAGGCCTCCCAGGGCGCGCGGTTTACCTCGGTGCTTAACATCCAGCCTTCGTGATACAAAGCCCATTGGCCCATCATCTCGAAATACTGGGTCTTGTGTCGGGTCGGTTCCTTGGCGTTCTTCGCGTCAAACGTGTAGGCCAGGCTCGTGCCTTCGATGGGCTTCTGCTTGATACCGTCCACTGTCTCGGGAGCGGGAATGCCGCAGACCTCGAGAATGGTGGGCACGATATCAATGACGTGACAGAATTGCTGGCGCAGGCCGCCGACATCCTTGATGTGGCCGGGCCAGGAGATGGTCGCGCACTGGCGGATGCCGCCGAGCCGCGAGGCGTTCTGCTTGAACCAGGTGAAGGGCGTATCAAAGGCCCACGACCAGCCCGCGGACATGTGGTTGTAGGTCAGCTCGGTGCCCCAGACGTCGTACCACTTCATCTGTAGTTCGACGGGCATGTTGTTAACACCGTTGAACCACGCGACCTCGTTGGGTGTGCCCATCGGGCCGCCCTCGGCGCTGGTGCCGTTGTCGCCGTTGATGTAGATGATGAGCGTGTTGTCGAGCTTGCCCATGTCTTCGACGGCTTGGATGACACGACCGATCTCGTAGTCGTTGTAGGCCTCAAAGGCGGCAAAGACTTCGACCTGCTTGATGAACAGCTTCTTCTCCGCGGGAGTGCAGTCATCCCAGTTCTTGAGCACTTTCGTCGGCCAAGGCTCGATCTGGGTGTTCGCGGGAATGACGCCCAGGCGCTTCTGGTTCTCGAAAATCCGCTCGCGCAGCTTGTTCCAGCCGTCGTCGAAGAGGTGCATGTCATGGATTTTGTCCACCCACTCCTTCATCGGCTGATGCGGCGCGTGCGTGGCGCCGGGAACGTAATGGAGGAAGAACGGCTTGCTCGGGTTGATCTGGTTCACGCGATTCAGATAATCAATCGCGTCCTCGGCCATGGCGGTGACGAGGTTCCAAGTGCCGGACGGCTTGCCTTCAAACGGATAGATTTGCGTCGTGTTGCGGAAGAGGTTCGGCTGCCACTGATTCGCGTCGCCGCCGATGAACCCGTAGAAGTACTCGAAGCCCATGCCGGTGGGCCAACGGTCAAACGGCCCAATGGCACTGGCTTCGAAGGCCGGCGTGTTGTGGGCCTTGCCGAACCAGGAGGTGGCGTAGCCATTGTCCTTGAGGATGCGGCCGATGGTGGCCTTGTCCTTGGCAATGATGCTGTTGTAGCCGGGGAAGCCGGTGGCCTGCTCCGAGACGACACCGGAGCCGACTGAGTGGTGGTTGCGCCCGGTGATCAGCGCCGCGCGCGTCGGCGAGCAGAGCGCAGTGGAGTGAATGTTGTTGTAGCGCAGACCGTTCTTCGCGAGCCGATCCATCGTCGGAGTGGGGATGACGCCGCCGAACGTGCCGGGCACGCCGAAGCCCGCGTCGTCGGTCATGATGAGCAGAATGTTGGGCGCGCCCTTGGGCGGCACGATGCGCGGTGCCCACCAGGCTTTGGACCTGAGGGCATCCTCCTTGATCACGCCGCCGAACTTCGGGTCGGGCGGCGGGATCTGTTTGCCACTGATGGTGGTGGTGGCGCCGGGCGAACCCGGTGTACCGGAGGTTTGGATTTGCTGGGCCTTGGCCGAAACGGCGCCAACGAGCAAACCGAGAAACAGAAGGCTGCGTATTTTCATAGGGTGTTTAGTCTTCGAACTGCGGGGATACGATGTCGTTAATTCGTTTCCGGTCAAAACTTTTTCACGAGGTTGATGCCGAACGACGCGCCCTGGACGCGCTCCTCGGCGTGATATTCGTAAAAGCCGCGGAAGTTCAGGATCATGTTCCAGGGTACGTAGGTAAGACCGATTTGTCCGCCGATGCCGGCAACCTGGCTGCGCGCGGCCGGACTCTGCACCAGGCTGCCGGTGGTGTCGGAAATCTGCCATTCGTAGTAGCCGGCCGGGCCGACCTCGAGCAGTAGCTTCTGATCCTTGGTCAAGGGTAGGTACTGGCTGATGCCCCAGTTGAACCAGAGGTTCTGGCCGTACCTTACACCGGTATCTTGCTGGGGACTGTTGTATTCGTAGGTCAGGACGGCGGTTATGGCGGTGGCTTTGTTAGTCCAGGGATACCACGCCACCGCGCCCTGAAACTGCTGCGTCCAGTAGCCCAGACCAATGTTATCTGACGCCGGCACCACCACGTTGGCGCGGGGGAAGGAGACCGTCTCCGTGCTGTATTTGCCGATCGGCGCGTAGAAGCCGTAAGCGGTCGAAATGTCCCAGTGCGGGAGCGACCAACCCAGCCACACGGGTTGCACATACATATCGCCGGGGGCGAAGGTGGCGGCGGACCCAGTGCCACCGAGGTCGCGCGAGTTGTAAACTGCGCTCTGGATGCTCGCATTGGCGAAGGTCGGCGCGATGTAGGCACCGTATTTCGCCCCCAGCACTTTCCACGGCGACACCCAGATCAGGGCGGGAGCGAGCACATACATGTCAATGTTCACGTCCACGTTGAGCGTTCGCCCTGACCCTCCGCCGGGACTTAGTGTGATGGAGGTGATTTGATTGCCGTTCTGATCGTTGTAGCGGTCGGTGGTGTAGAAGTAGTTGTAGAGCGCGCCATAGAGGCCGGGGTCGGGCATGAAGTAATCGCGCGTGTCCATCATACCGCCGGCGTAATGGCCCGCATCACCAGCCAGGCTGGAAGTTGCCGGTGCCAGGACGAGGACGAGCGCAGCGCGAAGGATGT
>CAINDV010001146.1 GCA_903847485.1 uncultured Verrucomicrobiota bacterium | reverse complement strand
CTATACGCCACGCAATTGGCGACGGTGGAACGATCCATCCGGGACACCGTGGCGTCCTGGTCTAACGAAAAGGTAAAGCAATTCTGCGTCGCCAAATGTAAACTTCACTAGGACGTCTACTATAACACGGCGGCGGTGCCGCTGAACCTGACCAAGAGGAGCACTTCTTCCTCAAGTTGGAGGTGATCCGCCACTGGCTGGATTACGCCGAGGAGGACTGCGGGCGGGGGTAGGCCCGCCGAGCGCCCGGCGCGATTCGCGCCCGGCGGCCAACCTCGCCCCCCACAACCAGAGGTCGGAACCTTGACAGGTTCCGGCCTTCTTTGTTTCCACGGCGGGCGACCAGCGCCGCCAAGGCGGAGGCCATCTTGACACGCTGCCTTTCTGTCCCTCACCCCCACGATTTGCACCCCCGACCCTGCGCCATTCTGACACAAGCTACCCGGCCCGAAACCGACCAACTTCGGACAGAGTCCCCACCACCGCGAAGGTCTTAGGCACCGCGCCGCAACCTGGTTCGCCCCCCAACCAACCGCCAGCGTGCCCCCGAACCGAGACTTTCGCCCGGTGCCATTTTGCCTGGCGGTCGTCAGATTCCAACTCCCCTGCCAAGCCGAAACACACTGCCGTTCTGACCCGCGCCCTTCGGAATCCGCGCGGCGGCACTGCGTCATAATGCCCCAGCCAAACCGGCCCTAAACTGGCACCCCACCCGCCAAATCCCCCTCCCCAAACCGCCCCCAAAAACCGACAAAACCGACACACCGGATGCACCGTTGGTGCTAACAGCCAAGGCAAAAACACCCCGAAACACGCGCAAAACCGCTATTCTTCTTGTTAACACGGCGTTAACAAAACGGGGTGAAAAATCGCGAATCACCAAGCCAGAGCGCCGTTAACGCTGTTAACACCACCAGCCGGGGCTTGTGTGTCCGCCGGCTCAAGAGTCACACCCTCACCGAAGCCGGCGAACCCCAGTTCACGGAATTCGCCGTTTCACTGGCATGGTCAACGCGCTCGGTGAACTCCTCGACATCGCCGAATCCGCCGTCGGCAAGACCCGAGCAACCTACGGTCGTTGCGCAGGTCGCCGCTGCCTGTCAGAATTTCCGCATCATCGCTGATCGCGGCCACCTTGAGGTCGAGATGAAACTGCCAGGCATCAGCCAGCACGTTCAGGCGCAACCGACCGCCGCGCCTTTGGCTCGCCTAACTGACCCGCTGGAGCGTCTCGCCAGATCAGGCAGCGACAATTCGCAGCCGGGAGCGTTGCGTCACGAAACGCAAACCGTACTCACCCTGTACCAGAAACGCCGCGACGACCTCGACGCTCGCGACGCTGGGGGCGAACTCGAAGTCACTACGTTCAGCAGGTGGACGATCGTTCCATGTTCCAAAGGCATTGGCACTTTACAAAAAGTCCGACTTTAAGCATAATACCCCTGCATGTTCGCACGACCTTTTTGGCTAGACCGGTTGCAGGAAACTTGGCGCGCAGTCCCCATCGCCTGGCTCGCTGGCGTTCGGCGCTCAGGCAAGACCACCCTCGCCCAGAGCCTGGGGGCCGAGCAGACGCTCTACGTCAACTGTGACCTGCCGGAAACCGAAGACGCCGTCAAGAACCCGTCCCTGTTCTTCAAAGGCTGCGACAAGCCGATTGTCATCTTCGACGAAGTCCATCACCTCAAAGACCCCAGCTGCCTGCTCAAAATTGGCGCCGATGTTTTTCCGCACCTCAAGATCCTCGGCACCGGCTCGTCCACGCTGGCGGCGAGCAAGAAGTTCCGTGACACCCTGACGGGACGGAAACGCGTCGTGCATCTTCCGCCGGTGCTGTGGAGCGAACTGTCCGCCTTCGGGGGCGTGAGCCTGCAACAACGGCTCTTGCATGGCGGACTCCCGCAAGCGCTGCTGGCCGCCGACAAGCCGGCGCCGTTCTACCGCGAGTGGATGGACTCTTTCTTCGCCCACGACATCCAGCGCCTGTTCGAATTCCGCGACCTGAACCGCTTCAGCGCGTTGCTCGACTATCTGCTGCGTCAAAGCGGTGGGCTGCTGGATGTCACCAAAGCCGCCTCCGGCGTGGGGATTTCCCGACCCACCGTGGACAGTCATCTTCTGGCGCTCCAGATCACTCAGGCCATCACGTTGCTGCGCCCCTTCCATAGCGGCGGCCTGAAGGAAATCACCAAGATGCCTCGGCTCTACGCCTTTGACACCGGCTTCGTCAGCCACGCGCGCGGCTGGAATCCCCTCCGGCCCGACGACTGCGGTCTGCTCTGGGAACACCTGGTCCTGGAGCATCTGCAAGCCTTTCTCCCTGACCTGCCGCGCCACTATTGGCGGGACAAGACCGGCCGGGAAGTGGACTTCGTCATCGTCCGCAATCGTGACCAAGTGGACGCCCTTGAGTGCAAGTGGGACGCGTCCGAATTCGATCCCGCCGGGCTGAAAGCGTTCCGGGTGCTGTATCCCAAAGGCAACAACTACCTCGTCTGTCCGTCGAGCGTGCCGCCCTATCTCAAACAAGCGGGCAGCCTCGAAGTCAAAGTCTGCGATCCTGCCGGCATCGTGACGTGAACTCCACAGCGCCTCGCCCGCACCAACCGCGCGGCGCGTTGGTGGGCACCGGTCCCTTCGCAAACGGCGGCAACAAGAAATCTATCAGGTAACGGTCGCCCAGCTTGATCACGCCAGGGCCATTGGCAAAGGGGCGGCCCAGCCGCGTGCCCTTCACGACCTGCGAGGAAATGCTGCGCCATGACCAGGGACGCAACACGCCGCTGTGGAAACTGGCGGTGGAATATGAAAGGGCACGAGGTGGTCTGACCGAGGCGGAGGTCACAGGAAGATCGAATCGGATCAACGGTTAGGACCTCCTTTTCCCAAGCGTTTGGCCGGGCACGAATTCTGGAACGATCTTCACATGCCGGGAACGGCCTGCTCCGTGCCGGATGATATCCACGGCCAGGGCCCCGGCGGCGTGACCGGACTTCACACAGTCAATGTGGTATTGGGTCACCGAGGGTATGTGGAAATCCAGGATCGGGTCATCGATGCAGCAGATCACCGATGCGTCAGCAGGGACCCTCACCACTTGGGACTGTAGGAAGCCGAGGGTGGTCAGCGTGTGTTCGGGCGACGTCACCAGGTGGCCCGTCGGCTTGGGCGAACCCTTCAATAGTAACCGCAGGGCCTGGCAAATGCCCTCGCGGGTGCCATCATGGCGGGTGACAGTCGCCTGCAAATGAGGAAACCGGTTGGCGGCCTCAAGGAAACCCCGGACGGCTGCCTGCTCGCTGGCGTTCAATATGGCTTGAGTCACATAGACGACATGTCCGTGGCCCAGGCCGGCCAGGAGATGGACCGCGTGAAGGCAACCGGCAGCATAGTCGAACTCGACATTGGGTTGATCCACTCCTTCCTGACAAGAGCCGGTCTCCACGCAGGGAAGGCCACTGGACACGAACCACTCCTGAATTACACGCGTTGTGTGGAGCAAAACCCACACGGCCGTGCCCGGGTGCTCGTCCAGAACTAAGAATGTCCCGGGGCCCCTCTGAGGTGCCGATGATATTTCGGACAGTGCTGTCGCCGATATTCCGCCAGGCTCATTCCGGTCTGGCTTCTAAAATATCGGGCGATGTGGGCGGCATCGGAGAAACCCATCGTCAGGGCAATTTCCAAAATCGTCATCTCGCTGTAGGTCAGCATTTTCAGGATATGTTGCACACGGCACTGCCGGATATGACCGTTGATCGAACGCGCCAAGGCTGTTCGGAATCTCTTTTCCAGAACCCGGCGGGACAGGCCTGCCGCCTTGGCCACGTCGGCCACATAGATTGTGTGTCGGCAGTGGTCGCTGATAAACTTCGCCGCACGGGAGACTTGGGGGTCTTCAATGGCCAGGACATCGGTGGAAGCCCGGGTAACCACATGGCTGGGTTTGATCTCGATGAGGTCCTTGGTATTTCTCCGGCCCTGCATGAGCTTGTCCAGCAGTTCGGCGGCTTCGTATCCGCCCTGTTCGGCGGTGAGCGCCACGCTGGAAAGCGGAATGTTCGAGAGGTTGTAGATGATTTCATCGTTATCTACCCCGAGGATGGCCACCTGGTCCGGCACGGACAGGGCAGCCGCCTTGCAGGCTTCGGCAATTTGCCGACTGCGTTCGTCAATGCAAGCCATCAAGCCTACGGGCTGGGGCAGCGACCTCAACCACGCCATCAGAAATTGCTGTTCCTTCTTCCATAGTAGATCTTTCGGGATGCTGGCTGGTTCAAAACAATGCACTTTGGACCCCGCCTCCTGCACGCGCTGTTGAAACCCCTCGCAGCGTTGATTCGACCAGAAGTAGTCGCCGTCACCGCAGAATGCGAAATGGCGGAATCCCCGCTCGATCAAGTGATCCGCCACCATCCGGCCGATGGCCCTGTGGTCACTGACGATATTGGGCAAACCGTCGATTCGTTCGGTGGCATAGTTGGATACGATCACCGGTACGCACAGCTTAAGTATTTCCGGCAGGTAGGAACTCTCGATCAGGATGATGCCGTCAACGGTTCCCAGCTCTGCGAGGAGCGACTTGCGGGGCCGGGTCTCCCAGAAAGGCGGTTTATGGAAGAATATCCAGGGGCCGTGTAACTGCGAATATCTGGCGATGCCGCTCAACAGGGCGCGTTCATAGGCGCGAGCGGAATCGATCAGCAGCATCACTTTTAGCTCTCGGTGCATATAGACAGAGGTAGTCGCCGTTCGCAAAATGGTTAAAACTAAACGCAATTTGGCGTTCCTGCCGGAACTGAAAGTTGCTAAATTCTACGCATGAATACAAATTTACTGGGCTCGCTAATTGACTCAACCTACCCCAAGGGCTTGGGGTTGCCACCGCAGAGTTGTTTGTAAGGCGCTGGGGAAACCACCACTGCCTGCTGCACCAATCGATAAAACAGTTTGCCGCGGGAGGCGGATCTT
>CAINDV010001145.1 GCA_903847485.1 uncultured Verrucomicrobiota bacterium | reverse complement strand
TCGGCAGGAGCCTCGCCCTACCACGGCCGGCATTTTCAACCACGCTCTAATACCATCAAGCCTATGAAACATCCCAAATCCTTTCAAATTTCCCGGTGCTCATTTCTCCGCGGGTGTTGCGCTACCGCCGCCGCCACGGGCCTGCCATTGTGGTTCGTCGAACGTGATTTAGCGCGGGCTGCGGAGCCCGCCAAAGTCCTTTCGCCCAACGACCGGCCCGGCATCGCGCTGATCGGCTCCGGCGGCATGGTCAGTTACGATACATTCTCGCTCAGCACTACGGCGACGTAGTGGCGGTCTGCGATGTGGACAAAAAACACGTGGACAAGGCCGTTGAGTACTTCACCAAGAATGGCAAGATCCCGAAGGGATACTCCGCTTTCCGCAAATTGTTAGAGCGCGACGATGTACATGCCATCATCAACGGCTGCCCAGACCACTGGCATAGTCTAGTCAACATCGCTGCGGCCAGAGCCAAAAAGGACATCTATTCGGAGAAGCCGTTAACTCTGACCATCGACGAAGGCAAGCATGTGGTCAAAGCGGTGCGTAGCCACAAGGCGGTCTTGCAAACTGGAACGTAGCAACGCAGCGACAAAAGCTTCCGCCTGGCCTGCGAGTTGGTCCACACCGGCCGCATCGGCAAACTCAAAGAAGTCGTGGTCTATTTGCCGGCCGGGCGGCGTGAAGGTCCCTTCACCAGCCAACCCGTGCCGCCGGAACTCAACTGGGATTTCTGGCAGGGCCAGGCACCCAAGGTGGACTACCTTCCCCAGCGTTGTCACCAGATGTTCCGTTATTGGTATGAATACTCCGGTGGCACCATGACGGATTGGGGTGCCCATCACATGGATATCGGCTATTAGGCGATCGGTTTGCCGGCCCCCACCCTGGTGGAAAGCAAGGCCCTATCCGTCCCCATTCCGGGTGGCTATACCTGCATCAGCGACTACGAAGTGAAGTTCACCTATCCGAACGGGGTGGTCTTCAACGTCCTATCAACACCAGACGAGGATCCGTTTGGCGGGATCATCAAGAAGGAGGGCCAACGCAACGGCATCCGCTTCGAAGGCAGCGATGGCTGGATATGGGTCAATCGCGACGAGATCACGGCCAGCGATAAGGAACTGCTCAGCAAACCGTTGCCCGAAAACGCCGAACGCCTCTATCTGAGCAACAACCAGATGGAAAACTTTTTCGATTGTATGCGGTCGCGCAAAGATCCGATTTGCGATGTGGATGTCGGGCACCGCTCGGCCTCGGTTTGTCACTTGGGCGCTATCTCGCTGCGTACCGGACGCAAACTCCAGTGGGATCCGGCCAAGGAGGTGTTTGTCGGCGAGCACGCCGAGGAAGCCGACGCCCATGTCGCGCGCAAAATGCGCAAGCCCTACGACTACAGTTTCGTGTCCTGAAATGAGCTTCAACGTTATTCCGCATTGAAAGTAAATCTGGCGAGTGACGGTTTCATGCGGCTGGGCGCAGGTCCTCCGCCAGCGAATCCGGGCATCTTGCCCAACAAATTCGCGGGGCCACGAATTTCTTGGTTTCTCCGGCGATCATAGGTCGCGAACTTACGCCGCACCGCCTGCCGGTAACGCGCGGTCGCACGATGGAGATACTGATCCCCGTCCCCGCGCCGCCTCGGGCGCTTCTTACACGAACTCTCTGTGGTTATGCTACGTGGTGGACGTGTAAATGAAGTTGGACTTAGTTATACCATTGTTCGTGGTGTGCTGTATGCCGGTGGAGTT
>CAINDV010001144.1 GCA_903847485.1 uncultured Verrucomicrobiota bacterium | reverse complement strand
GTGCCGGGCTGGTCGGCGCGCAACCACACCTCGACGGCCTAGCGTTGGAAGGCTTAGTCATAGTGTAGGCGCGGCGCGGCGCGCTGGCGGCGGGGCCGGCGGATTTCGTGGCGGCGGTAGCAGTGCTGCGTTTGCGCATAGATTTTGCAATGGTGTTCTACGCCCCCTCAAGGTGTCCATCAAACCGGGTCAACCCCAGACTTGGCCAGTTACGCGAAAAGGGATTTTGTTTGTTTCCATCTTTCTCTATGTCGGCGGAATCCCGCCTGACCGCTCCGAGTTATCAGCCGCTACGCAGCATGCATAGCCCCGCCGTGGAGCGGCTGCCGTGAGTATTGCCGCCGCCCGCCCCTCAAGCATGGCGGATATTCCCTTAGCCGCCGCCGCTTTTCCGTCTTTCCTCCCGCCCGCCGGCAGTCCAGATTGCCGCCATGAACACATCCACCGCACTGGCTTTGAGTCTTGGGCTAGGTCTGTCCGCCGAACTTTTCGGCGCCACGCCGCCGCCGCCGAACATTCTCTTCATCATGAGCGATGACCACGCCGCCCAGGCCATCAGCGCCTACGGTAGCAAGGTCAACCAGACGCCCAACCTCGACCGCCTTGCCAGCGCCGGCATGAGGCTGGACCGCTGTTTTGCTGTGAATTCGATCTGCTCGCCCAGCCGGGCGACGATCATCACCGGCAAGTATAGCCATCTCAACGGCGTGCCGACGTTCAACCGCTTCGACGGTTCCCAACCCACCGTCGCCAAGTATCTCCAGGCCGCCGGCTACCACACCGGCATGGTCGGCAAGTGGCACTTGGGCAGCGATCCGACCGGCTTCGACGAATGGAGCATCCTGCCGGGCCAAGGCGTTTATTTCGATCCAGCGTTTCTCGAACGCACCGGGCGCCGCGTCATCCCCGGCTACGTGACGGACGTGATCACCGATTTAGGTATCGGCTTTCTTGAACGGCGGCCGGCGAACAAGCCTTTCTTCCTTATGCTTCATCACAAGGCACCGCATCGCTCCTGGGAACCAACCGAGGCCTACCGCGCGGAGTTCGCCAAGCGGAAAATCCCCGAACCCGCCACGCTCCGGGACGATTACGCCACCCGCGCCGACGCCCTCCGCCAGTGCCGGCAGAAAGTCTTCGAGGATTTGACCCGCCACGACCTGAAGCTGACGCCGCCCGCCGACCTCAAGGGCCAGGCCCTTGCCCAATGGCTCAACGTCAAACCCACGGAAGTCGAAATCACAGTGGACGGCCAGAAGAAGACCCTCACCGGCGAGGAGTTGAACCGGTGGAAGTACCAGCGCTACATGCAGGATTATCTCGCCTGTGTGCAATCCGTGGACGACAACGTCGGCCGCGTGCTCGCCTGGCTGGACCAGCACGGTTTGACCACCAACACCATCGTCATTTACACCAGCGACCAGGGCTTCTTCCTTGGCGAACACGGCCTCTATGACAAGCGGTTCATGTATGAGCCTTCGACGCGGATGCCCTTTCTCATCCGCTGGCCCGGCGTTATCAAGCCCGGCTCCGTGCAAGACGCGCTCGCCATTAACCCCGACTTCGCGCCGACGTTCATGGACGTGGCGGGGCTGCCGATGCCCGCCGACATGCAAGGCCGCAGCCTCGTTCCGCTTTTCAAGGGCCAGCGCCCAGACGGCTGGCGCACGAGCTTCTACTACCGCTATTACCACGATCCCGGCGACCACAACACCCGCGCCCACTACGGCGTCCGCACCCAGACACACAAGCTCATTTATTACTGGAAGTTGGACCAATGGGAGATGTTCGATCTCGTCCGCGATCCTGACGAGATGCGGAACCTCTATTCGGACCCGGCGCAGCAGGAACTCGTCGCCCTGCTCAAGACGGAGTTGTTTCGTTTGAAGAAGGAGCTGAAGGACGACGACCAATACGCCGACCGCGAGCCGTCCGCCGGGGTGGACGGGGCGCGATAAGCCCTGGCCAACCGGCGCGGCGCGGCGCCGGCGGGCGGGGCGATACAGAGTCTGAATGGACGTAGCGGCGCGACCGCTTTCAACTTTGCACCTGCGGCCGCTTCTGATAGTTTCCCGGCGTAGGAACATCATGAGCCGCTTCCTGGCAATCACATTTCTGGCACTGGCGCTCGGCGGGTTAGCCGGGCGGGCGGCGGAGCGTGTGGATACCATCACCATTGACGGTGCCATCGGCCCGGCCACGGCCGGTTACATTGTCCGCGCTGTGGACCAGGCGGCCGCTGACTCCGCGCAGTGCCTCGTCATCCGGCTCGACACCCCCGGTGGTTTGCTCGATTCCACCAAGACCATCGTCCAGAAGCTCCTCAGTTCGCCGGTGCCAGTGGTGGTGTTTGTCGGTCCACCCGGAGCCGTGGCCGGCAGTGCGGGCTGTTTCATCACATTGGCGGCGGACATCGCGGCGATGGCTCCAGGCACAACCATCGGCGCGGCGCATCCGGTGTCAGTCGGCGGCAACCCAACCGGCGGGGGCGAGGAGAAGCCGGATGAGACTATGAAACAGAAGCTGGAGAACTACTCCGTCAGCTTCATCGAAAACATCGCCAGCCAGCGCCACCGCAACGTCGAATGGGCCAAGTCGTCCGTGAAAGACAGCGAAGCCATCACGTCGGAGAAAGCTTTCGAGTTGAAGGTCATTGACCTCATCGCGAAGGATGTGCCGGACCTGCTCAAGCAGATTGACGGACGGGAAATTCGCGGCCAACTGCTGAAGACCGCCGGCGCGAATGTCGTGGAGATTCCGATGTCGCCGGGCGAGAAACTCTTCCAAGCGCTCTGGAGTCCGGAGGTGCTGTTCATCCTGATGCTGATGGTGATTTACGGCGTCATGGGCGAGTTGAGCAGTCCCGGCGCGATCCTGCCGGGAGTCGTTGGCGCCATTGCGCTGGTGCTGGTGCTCTATCTCTCGGCGCGGCTGCCGGTCAATATCGCGGGGTTGGCGTTCATGGGGTTGGCCATCGCGCTGTTCATCGTGGACATCTACGCGCCGACGCATGGCGTGCTGACGACCGGCGGCGTGGTGTCGTTCTTCTTCGGGGCGCTGATGCTTTTCGACCGGGCCGACCCGGTGTTCCGGCTTTCGCTCTCGCTGATCATTCCCGCAACGGTGGTGACGGCGCTCTTTTTCATCTTCATCGTCGGCGCCGGCCTGCGGGCGCAACGGTTGCCGGTCCGCTCAGGTCGAGAGACGATGCTCGGCCAGGTCGTGCTGGCCCAGAGCCGCATTGATGCCGTCGGTGGACGAGTGTTCATCGAAGGCGAATCCTGGAATGCCGTGAGCGAAGTTGTCGTCGAGAAACTGTGGCCCGTCGAAGTTATCGGCGTCGAGGGGCTGACCTTGAAAGTGAAACCGATCAACGCTAAACCAACAACCTAGACCGGAGATACATTATGGACCTGATTATGAACATCCTCAGCAAGCTCGGAATGACGGCCAGCATCCTGCTGATCATAGCGGTCTTCGTGCTGCCCCAGGCGCTGCGCATCCTTCGCGAGTACGAGCGCGGCGTGATCTTCCGCCTCGGCAAGCTCCTTGGAGCCAAAGGCCCCGGCCTCATTCTCCTCATTCCAGTCGTGGACAAGATGGTGAAGATGGACCTGCGCGTCGTGACCATTGACGTTTCCAAGCAGGAGATCATGACGCGCGACAACGTCCCGGCCACGGTGGACGCGGTGGTTTACTTCCGCGTGGTGGACCCGATCGCGGCGGTGGTGAAGGTGGAGAATTTCTGGAAAGCCACTTCGCTTATCGCGCAGACGACGCTCCGCAGCGTCTTGGGCCAGGCGCCGCTAGACGACCTGCTTTCGCAGCGCGACATTATCAACCAGAAACTCCAGGAGATCATTGACCGCCAGACCGAGCCGTGGGGTATCAAAGTCACCGCCGTCGAGATCAAGGAAGTGGCTTTGCCCGACAGCATGAAGCGCGCGATGGCCAAGCAGGCCGAGGCCGAGCGCGAGCGCCGCGCCAAGATCGTGAACGCGGAAGGCGAATTCCAAGCCGCCGAAAAGATGGTCCAAGCCGCCTCCATGATCAGCAAGGAGCCGATTGCTCTGCAACTGCGCTTCCTCCAGACCATGCGGGAGATTTCCAGCGAGCACAACACCACGACCTTCCTGCCGATCCCGATTGATCTCTTCAGCCCCTTCATCAAACGCCTGGCGGAGGACTCCAACAAACCGAAATAGATGCGCGTCGCTGTCACAGGTGCCTTCGGATATTCGGGCAAATACATCGCTCAGCGGTTGCTGGCGGCGGGCCACGAGGTTCTGACGCTCACGCGGTCCACCAGGCGCCCAAATCCGTTCGGCGAGCGGGTGCGCGTGGCACCGCTGAATTTCGACCAGCCCAGTCAACTGGCCGACTCGCTGCGGGGCACGGAGGTGCTGATCAACACTTACTGGGTGCGCTTTGACCACAAGCTCTTCACCCACACGGGAGCCGTGGCGAACACCCGCGCGCTCTTCGCCGCCGCCAAGGCCGCCGGCGTGCGCCGCGTCGTCCACGTCAGCATCACCAACCCGGACGCGCACTCCGACCTGCCGTATTTCAAGGGCAAGGCCGAATTGGAGCTAAGCCTACGCGCTTCCGGCCTGTCTTACTGCATCCTGCGGCCCGCCGTCCTGTTCGGCAAAGAGGACGTGTTGATCAACAACATCGCCTGGTCGCTGCGGCGGTTGCCGGTGTTTGGCATGTTCGGCGACGGCGGTTACCGGCTCCAGCCGATCTACGTGGACGACCTGGCGGCGGCGGCGGTGGCAAAGGCGGCGCAAACCAAGAACGAAGTGGTCGAAGCCATCGGCCCGGAGACGTTCGTTTACCGCGAACTCGTCCGCATGATTGCCACCAAACTCGGTCTCCACCGTGCCATCGTCGGCGTGCCTCCGGCGCTGGGCTACCTGGCGACGCGGTTCCTGGGCACGCTGCTCGGCGATGTCATCATCACCCGTGAAGAAATTCGCGGGCTGATGGAAAACCGCCTCTGCGTGGACGCCCCACCACTGGGCACGACCCGGCTGACTGATTGGGTGGAAAGGCACAAGGGCACTCTCGGTCGTCGCTACACGAGCGAGATGGCGCGGCGACTGGACCGCGCCTCCAGTTACCGGTCAAACTAGAGTTTCGCTCCTGTTCGGCCGCGAGGAATTGAAAAGAGCCAGCCGGCGTGGTACCAATGTCGTATGCAAGACACCATCACCATTCACCCCACAGTGTCCAAAGTTGAGTTGGAGCGTCTCGCCGGAGGCGACTTGAATCGCTGGATTAACGGATTGATCGAAAACGCCGTTCGCGAGCAGGCTCCGGACTGGCAGTCTTTCTTTGAGCGCCCACGGCGGAAGGTGACCGATCAGGCGGACGCCGTGCGAAGGGCCAGCCGATGAATTTCGCGGATACCAATTGGTTGTGTGCGATGTTCTTCGATCTGACGGAAGAGGGTCGCACTGCCACCGTGCGTCGCTTCATGCGCCAGCATAGAGGACCGCTGGGCATTTCACACGTTGTCTACCTTGAAGCGCGCAATGTCTTTTCCCGCAATGCCGGGGAAGCCCAACCGCCGGAGTGGGAGGAGTTTCAAGCGGGTTTGAATGGGCGCTTCTACCTCGACCCGATGAACTGGGACTTACTCCGTCGGGAGGTTTTCGCGCTGGTAGAGCGCTACAGCCACAAGGCAACGCTGGGCACCTTTGACCTCGCCGTATTTGCCTCCGCCAAGCTGGCGGGTGCCAGTTCATTTCTATCCTTTGATGAAACCGTGAAGGCGGTCGCCAGCGCGGATGGGATGGAAGTCTTTCCACCACTCAACGCAGAAGGGCAACGGCTGTTGGCGAAGCTGCGGGCCTAGAGGTTCTCCGATTTTTCACAACTATGCCCCTCTACGAATACGAACTCTGCGAAGGCGAATGCAAAGTCTGCGGTGGCAGCTTCACGCTGCACCGGCCCTTGGACGCCGCGCCGTTGACCAAGTGCCCGGCCTGCAAGAAGCCAGTGCGCAAGGTCTTTTCCGCCTTCAACACGCCGAACATCACCAAGCCGCTCTCCATCACCGACGCCAAGAAAGCCGGTTTCACCGTCCTGAAGCGCGTCAACAAAGGAGAGTATGAGCGACAGTAGGCAGCTCCCCGCCACCGCGTCTTGACGTGAGTCAACGCCTCCAGCCGGGTCAAACCGGCTGGTAGCCTTTTGCACCATGACCAGCATCCACGAACTCGAATCCACCCTCACCCGCACCGCCGCCCGCCGCCGCTGGCAGCGGGCACTTGATGGTCTGTGGCGTGGGCTGATGGCTGGCGCGGCGCTTTATCTGGCCGCGCTGACCGCGTTCAAGCTCCTGCCCATTCCTGCATGGGTGCCCACCGCCGGCCTCGCTGCCGGGGCCGCCGCCGCACTGCTGGGCTTGATCCTCGGTGGCTGGCGGCGAACTTCGCTCGCTGAAACCGCCCGCTGGGTGGACGTGAAGCAAAGCCTGAAAGAGCGTCTCAGTACGGCTCTGGAAGTCTCCGCCAGAGGCGAAGCCAGCGAGTGGCGCGAGTTGATCCTCGCCGACGCCACCGGACACGCGAAGGCGATTGATCCGCGCCGACTCGTCCCTTTCAGCCTCAACCGCGCCAGCAAGTTGGCCTTCCTGACGCTGCTCTTGGCCGCCGGCCTGGGCTTCGTGCCGGAGTATCGCAGCAAGGAGTTTGTCCAGAAACAAACCGACGCTAAGATCATCAAGGAAGCCGGCCAACAGATTGCAGCTCTGACGAAGCAGAACCTCGAACAGCGCAAGCCCGCGCTGGAGACGACCCAGAAGTCACTCGAAGCCGTGGAGAAAGTCGGCCAGCAGTTAGCCAAGGCCGATCTCACCCGCAGCGAAGCCCTGCGCGATCTCGCCAGCGCCACCGATAAACTCAAGGAGCAGCTCAAGGACTTGAGCAAGGATCCCGGTTTGCGCCAGATCGAAAAGGCTCAGCGCGCCAGCGCCGCCCGCAGCGGCCAGTCACCCGGCGACGCGCAGAAGCAGATGGAAGCCCTCAAGCGCCAGCTCGGCGAAAAAGCCGCCACGAATCCCGAATCGCTGGAGAAGATGAAGCAGGAGATGGAAAAGCTCGCGGAGTCCGCCAAGGCGCTCGCCAGCAAGCAAGGCGAGGCCGGTGACGCCGCCCGCCAGCAACTCGCGCAGTCGCTTTCCGCGCTCGCCCAGCAGGCAGCGGAGCTTGGCCTGAAGATTCCCGACCTTGACCAAGCTATGGCCGCGCTCGCCGCCAACCAGACCGATCTGTTTGTGAAAGACCTTCAGGCGGCGCTGAATGACATGACGAAGTTGAGCGAGATGGCAAAGAGTTTGCAGAAGCTCCAGGCTCAGGCCGGCGAGAAGCTGGGCAAAGACCTTGCCGAGCAGCTCAAGAACGGCCAGGCCGAAGCCGCGCAGGCGACTCTCCAGAAGATGATCGAGCAGCTCAAGTCTTCCAGCCTGACGCCGGAGCAAATGCAGAAGCTCCTGGCCGAAGTCAGCCAGGCCGTGGACCCCGCCAGCCCGTACGGCAAGGTCGCCGAACACCTCAAGGCCGCCGCGAAGCAAATGCAGGCCGGCCAGAAATCTCCCGCCGCGCAGTCGCTCGCCAATGCTGCCAAGGAACTGGAGAGCCTCATGCAGCAGTTCGGCGACGCTCAATCCATGATGGCCGCGCTGGACGCGCTCAACCAGGGTTCCATGGGCATCGGCACGGGCCAGGGTTGGGGGATGTGCAAGCGTCCCGGCTACGGCCCCGGTGGCAAGCCCGGCCCGGGCGTCGGCACCTGGGCCGAAAACGACGGCAGCGCCCCGTGGGACGGCCAGGAGACCGAGCTGACTGACAACTCCGGTTTCGACCGGCCGGACCAGGATGCGCGCGGTGTCTCAGATCGCGGCGATGCGAAACTCAACGACGCGCTCAAGCCGAGCAAAGTCAGCGGCAAGTTTTCCCCCGGCGCGCCGATGCCGAGCATCACGCTCAAAGGCGTCAGCATCAAAGGCACCAGCAAGCTTCAATACGAGGAGGCCGTCACCGCCGCCCAAACCGAAGCCCAATCCGCGCTCAACCAGGACCAAGTCCCCCGCGCCTACCAGAACGCCGTGCGTGACTACTTCGATGACTTGAAACAGTGAATTAGGAACTCAGGAAATCAGGAAAGGACATGAACACGAAGGAAGTCACGAGGCGAAGCATAGAAGCGGCGATATGCCAGATCGCTGGGCCGGGCCGTGCCGACGACTTGGGGAAGTGAATTAGGAACTCAGGAAATCAGGAAGAGAGAATGGACAACGAGGCACTCACCGGGCGAATCATCGGAGCGGCGATTGAGGTTCATCGAACTTTGGGACCGGGTTTCCTGGAGGCAATCTATGAGGAGGCTTTGGCTGTGGAACTTGACCACTGCGGCATCCGCTACGAACGGCAGAAGCCGGTGGCCATCTGCTACCGAGGGCGAAAAGTCGGCGAGCACCGGCTCGACTTCCTGGTTGAAGAAGTTGTCGTCGTTGAACTGAAAGCCATCCAAGCTCTCGACAATGTCCATTTCGCCATCGTCCGGTCCTACCTCAAGTCACTGGGCCTGGCCACCGGTCTGCTGCTCAACTTCGCCACCATGCCTCTCACGGTGAAACGCGTTGGCCGTGAGGATTCCGCCCGGCTCCAGCCCCTCCACGACGCCCCCATTTCCTCCTTTCCTGATTTCCTGAGTTCCTAATTCCCTCCTTCCTAACCATGAATACCGAAGAACGCATCGCCGCCTTTCGCGCGGCTTACACCACGCTCCGCACCGAGATCGGCAAGGTCATCGTCGGCCAGTCGGACGTCGTCGAGAGCACGCTGACCGCCATTTTCGCCGG
>CAINDV010001143.1 GCA_903847485.1 uncultured Verrucomicrobiota bacterium | reverse complement strand
CGCACGATGAATCCGTAATGCATGCGTCCGAGAAGATCGATCCACCGCTTGACGGTGTCCACCGACACCTGGATTTCCTGGGCGAGGTTGGAATAGACAAGCTGCTGCCCACTGCGCTCGGCGAGAAGTTGCATCAGGGTTTCCATGATCCCCAAGTCGGTGATGTGAGAGACCTCGCGCAGATCTTCCCGAGAGAGTTGCTCCTGCCGCAACGAATGCCAGCGGCGTGTAAAGCGGGTGTCCCGTCGCAGAAACGGCTCGGGGAATCCACCATGCTCCCAGAGCGCATCCCACTCGGCCGGCGGCAGTTCGGAAGGTGGCTGAACCTCCCCTCCAGGCAGACTTGTGCGTAGACATTCGCCGACGCTCCATGGATGCATGCGATACAGCAGATACCGGCCCATTAGACTGTCGCCGCCCCGGCGAAAAACGTCCAGGCGAGAACTGCCGGTTACGATCAACCGGACCCGGTCGCCATGGGTGTCAAAGAAGCCTTTGAGCAAGGTCTTCCACTTGCTGTATTTGTGCAGTTCGTCGAATACCGCAATGAGCGGGCGTGCCCGCAGACGATCCAGTTGAAGCACCTCGGCCAGCGAAGTGGGGCCGCGCAGCAGGCGTCGTCGGTCATCGCTGTTGTCCCAGTTCAGATAGGCGTCGGCGACAGACCGGCACACCGTCGTCTTGCCGACCTGGCGCGGCCCTGAGACCAGAGCCATCTGCCGGTGTCTTTCCAGGTGGTTTCGCAAGACAGCCGCGTAAAGCCGAGGGTGCTCGTTCATGGAACCATATTCGCGCATATCTCAAAATTGTCCAGACCATTTTACGATGCCAGCGATAATGGTTTTGAGCGCGCCTTGCCCACCCTGAAACATCGTTACGACGACGCTGGCCGTTGACCAGTCGCGATGAGACACATCGGAGTCGTCGTTGGGGGGGGGCGAAGGGCACGCGGAATCCACCAGCAGACCCAGCTTGTTCTCGATGATCTGGGGCTGGGCGGACTCGATCTTTAGCTTGCGGGCCGGGCCGTAGCCGTCGTTCTTCACGCGCACGCTGAGGCTGAACGGCACCACCGGCTCCACGTAGTTCTCCGTGAACGGGTCGTCGCCATAGACCTCGTACGGCAGGAAGTAATCCAGCGTCAAGGCCGGCATGGGCTTCACGTAAATGGTGTCCTGGGAAACCTGCATCTCCTGGTTCTGCCCGCCGGCGCGGTAGCGCAGCGTGGCGCCCACAGAGAAAGGCTCCCCTTGTGGATTCGCCCCGCCGGCCCCGCGCGCCGGAATGATGAGCCAGAGAATGCGGGCGGAAAACTCGCCGGGGATGCTCGCGTGGATGCTGCTGCCGGTCTGCAAGCGGATGTAGAACTTGGCCGTCTGGTCATTCGGGTCTGAAGTGGCGCGCACGGGGACGCCACTCTTGTCCGCAAAGGTCACGTCCACGCTGAGGTTGTCCAAGGGCACGCCGGGCACACCGTTGTTGATGCTCATCCGCGCCTCGAACGCTTCCCGCTCCAAGGTCAGCTCCTGGAGAATCTCGATCTTGACCTCGGCGCAGATGGATTGCTGGGCAAACGCTGAGGACTGAAGGCTGAAGGCTGAAGTGGGGACAGCGATTCGCTTGGCGCAGGACGCGCAAGCGTAGCTTGCTTCTCTGCTGTGTGGATGCATGCGCTTCTGTTTTCATATTTCAGCCTTTAGCGTTCCGCCTTGCCCTTTTGCTTTTTTGTCGATCGTAGTGAAGATGGCAATCAATTGCCGAGTTTCGTCCAGAAGTTCGGCCATCTTGCCGGCCGCAACACAGCCAGCATCCACGAGCAGTTCGAGCCAATACTCGGTTTCAGCGATCTCTTTCAGGCAATCGCCGACCTTCGCCGCAAACTCCGCCTTCGATCTGCCCCGTGACGCTTCGCGGTAATTGGCGCCGACGGACGTTCCCGATCGCAGAACCTGCTTCCCGAGCACCTGCGAAACCGGATCCTTCGGCAGCGCCGAGTACATTCGGATCACCCGCACCGCGAACTTCTGCGTCCGATGCTTCAGGTCTTCAGGTTGGCCATTCATGCTTTCATTTCAGCCTTCAGCCTTCAGCTTTCAGCCTTTCCGTGTGCTCTGCGTCCTCGCAATGACCGGTTCGGATGGTAGGGTTTCGCCATGAGCTATACGACGGTTGAAATGGAACTGGACCACGGGCGGGTTTGGCCGCACGGCGCGGTCACGCTGCCCGCGAAATCCCACGCCCTGCCGACTGGGAAGTCGGCGATACAGCAGGTTTGGAAACCTGCGCTACGGATCAAAGGCAGCACCATTGCCCCCCACTTCCCGCCCCGGGCACCAGGCCAGGTGCCTCCTGCCGATTCTCGCCTTGAAAACTCCTCCCAACGCGGCATCTTTCCCCCATGACGACCACAATGTCTGCCGACAACACGGTCAAAATCCCGGATGCGCTGGCGCGGTTGCTGGACCTGAAGCCCGGCACCGCGCTCGACTGGCGGGTTTCCGGCCCCGGCACGCTGCTCGTGCATAAGCACAGCCCGCGCGGCGAACGGGCCGAGAAGCTCCTCGGTATCGGCCGGCCCTTCTTGAATCCGGGCGAGTATACTGTCGCGGAACTGGTCCAGCAGCGAATGCAGGACGACCTCCAGGAATATGGCCCAAGTCACCCACGTTCTTGACACCTCCGCTCTCCTGGCACACGCCTTCCAGGAACCGGGCTGAGAGCGAGTGCGGGAGATTCTGCGGGACGAAGGAGCCGTGCTGGGCTTGTCTGCCGCCGTCCTCTTTGAGTTCCAAGTGCGATTGCAGGAGAAGGGTGTGCTCGACCAGCATCCCGACACCGTGGCCGAATACGAGAGCCTGTTTGATGCCGCCATCCCCGTGGACAGCGTGGTTGCCAGGGCGGCCTTCCAACTCAAGCGCGACACTCCCCAACGCCTGCCGGCCATGTATGCCTTGATCGCCGCCTGCGCCAAGACCCACGATGTCGTCATGGTCCATCGCGATCCGCATATCGCCCAGATTCCCGCCCACCTGCTGAAACAGGAAGTCCTGCCGCCCAAGACCTGATTATTGGCAACCGGCGGGATTTCGACCGGATAACGGGGTTGAAGGTGGAGAACTGGTTCGAGTGAACGCGCGAGGACTCCCCGTCCAGCACCAGCACTTCCTGACCGTTGGCCAAAGGCAGCCGCTGAAAGTCCGCCTCCGCCGGCGACTCACAGCCGAGCAGCACCGCGATCTCGCTCAAGGGGGCAGTCGCGACGAGCTGGCCGCAAAAGCTCGCCTCGGGTGCCACGCCGTTCTGGCCGTCTGCTGTTCGGTGTTTCCGCATATCAGTGTCAATGGTAACGAATGACCCCTTTATCGAACTCGAATCCGACCTTGCGGAGAAAGTGCCGAATGGCACCGCCCCTTTCCATCAATGCGGAGTCTGGAGACTGATGCTGGAGTTAGCGCGCGAGTCCCCGGAAGAACCGCCGCGGCTCGGCGGTCGTCGGCCAGAGCAACATCCGAGAAGTGTTAGTTAGGGTGAAATTGGTCCAACTTTGCCAGATCGGCGGAGTAGTTATGGCGGTCGTAGTTTCCACACCATAGGCGGTGCCCGGCCAGCCGCTCAACCGCAGTCCCACAGCAGTCCCAATCGCCGGCTGCCAGGCCAGTTTCGGCGGCTCGGCTCGGAACTCGAAGGCCCGCCAAAAAGAACCGGCTCCCGGCAGAGGCGGGTTCCCCAGCGTCGCAAGACGGTTGGTTTGCGTGAACCTCAGCCATTCCGTCCATGACCCGAAGGACGTTAAGTTCGTGCGGTATTCCAGCGCATAGCCCGCTCCGGGGCGCCCGTAGATCAGGAGTTGTGGTTCGGGTGACACCCGACTCTCCAGCCAAGGTTCCCGCCCAATTACGATAATACTGCCGTCCACCGCCGCGCCGTTGGTGATGACATTGCCTGTGGCACGCCAGGCGAGCAAGTTCCCTGCATCAAGGATAACCTTCGTGGAGTGGTAATTCGACACCGCCAGGAAATCCAGCGCGGCGATGGTCCGCACACTGGCGGGCGACAGGGACGGGTCGAGCAAGAACCTGACCCGGGTCTGGTTGGCGCCGGTCGAGATCAGACTCGCAGTCATGATCTCGCCACCGAGCGTGCGCAAGCTGAGGTTGGTCAGTTGGATGCCAGGCACTGCCACGAGGAGGCTGATATTTGTCAGGTCTAGGCTGGAACGGAGGACGATGGGAATGGTGCCGGACTCCCCGGCCATGAGGTTCGTGCTCCCGAACGCCAGTTCGAAGTCGCTCAAGGTGTCGCGCACGACCACGGTAAACTGCTGCGTGGCGCCCAAGCTCGGTGTGCCGTTGTCGGTGACGATGATGGAAATGAGGTTTGTGCTCGGTCCCTGCGTCTCGGTGGGTTGCCAGCGGAAAATCCCATTCGTCGGATTGATCGTCGCTCCGGTCGGCACGACGCCGCCCAAGGAAAAGGTCAACTGGTTCGCCGGCAGATCGTTGTCGGTAGCAGAATTCGTGATGGCCAACAACTGACCTTCGTTGATCGTCCGGTTCGTGACCACCGCCAGCATCGGGGCGGAGTTTACTTCCCGCACCACCAGCGTGAAGGCCGCGGTGGCGTCCAGCGAGGGATCGCCATTGTCCTGCACCCGCGCCACCACCGGATTCGTGCTGGGACCGGTGCTTTCGCTGGTGGTCCAGCGAATCAGGCCGGTGTAGGGATTGATGCTCATGCCGGGCGGCGAGGTGGTCAGGCTGAAGGTGAGCGTGTCAGCCGGGTCCGCGTCGGAGGTCGCCAGCGCCAAGGTGAACTCGCCGCCCTCGTCGATGAACTGGTTCGTCAGGCTAGCCAGCACCGGCGGGCGGTTGGTGAGCGAGACGGCAGTGGTGGCGTCGAGCGTCGTGTGCGATACCTCGAGATTCCCGGCCGTGTCGCGGGCGCGGCTGGTAAAGGCGTAGCTGTGGCCGACCGAGCCGAAATAGACACTGCTATTGAGCGTGGTCCGCTCCAACCAAGCCGTCAGCGGCCCGCCGTCCACGGAAACTTGAATGTCGAAGTTCGCCAAACCGCTGCCGCCCGGCTCATCCTGCCCCGACCAACTGACCGGGATGCGTCGGTAGCTATCCGCCGGCAACGCCGCCACCCGGCTCACCGGCGGCGTCGTGTCACCGGCAGGCCCGACTTCATAGGTCAGCGTGTAGAGACCGGTACTGTTGTAATCGAGCAAGTGAAGGATGTTCTCGCGGGTTGGGCGCCGGCCCAAACCAATGAAAGTGCGATCCGTCACCCAGACATTCTTGTCCAGTGTGATCACCGCGCCGTCGGAGCGACGCACTTGCGTCAGCCGATACGCGCCATCCGACGGTTCGGGCACGCGCAGGTAGGCCCAACCCCCGGGCAGGGCGGCGCTGAGTTGTACTTGCAGGCGTCCGGCAGCAGGCGGGCCGTCATGCACCGCCGTTTCGACGACGGACACTGGGTTGGTCGTGCCGTCACTCAGCCAGAGTGTGTCCGGGAGGTCGCGCAGGTCGGGAATGTCGTTTACCAGGAAGTCAGGCCGGCCGTCCTCGAAGGCGCCACCGGCCTGCACCAGATGGATGAGTTCGTGAATGTTGACCTGTTCCAGCAACGACAGCTTCACGCTGCCAATGGCGTCCAAGTGTTCGAAGGTGGCCTTGTAATCGGTGAACAACCCTTGCAGCGTCGAGGTCAACAGCCAGCGGCCAATCGCGTTCGTGCCAGGGCCGAGGTCACCGAATTCGGCGGTGAGCGATGGCACCATATTGCGCCCGGCCACCTCCGTGGCGATGATCTGGAAATCAATCAGCAACCCCTTCTCGTTCTCCACGATCTGCGGCTGGGCCGATGTGATGCGGAAGTTCTTGGCCCAACCGTAGCCCTTGTTCCGTAGCATCACAGCGAGGTTGAAAGGAATGCTCGGCTCCACGACATCGGTGAAGGGGTCGTCGCTGAACACGTCGCGCTCGTGGAAGTAATCCACCAACAACCGCGGTGTGGGCAGCACGGTGATGGCCACCGCCGCCAGCGGGACCGACAGTGCCGTGCCGCTCTGGGTGTAGCGGAAACGGCCGGAGACGTAATACTGGGTGGTATTGGTAGGCGCAGCCTCGCTGGTGGGAATGATGACCCATTTGGCAGTGCCGAGACTGGCGCCCGCGAGGATGCCGGTGCCGTCCACGCCGCTCAGGCCGACGAGATCCGGTGCCCGGATGCCGAACAAGCTGGTGCGATCCGCACCGTCGGTGTCGGTGACGGTGAGTGTGACTTCAAGGTTCTCTAGCCGGGCGGTGTCTTGGTTGTTAATTTCCAACGTAGCGCGGAAGGCATCGCGAGTAACGACGGCTTGCTGCTCAGTCTTGAGTTTTACACGGGCACAGATGCCGCCGCTCTCTCCTTGGTTGGCCTTGGTATGAGCAATGGTGACCATGGCGTTAAAGGCATCGGAATAGCCGTTTTGCAAAGCAAACCGCTGGCCATCTGCATAGCGAGTCATGGCGTCCCTCAACAAATCCCGTTCGATGAAGTCATTACTGTCTCCCAACGGAACGTCGCTGGCTCGATAAATGCCCCGAGACCAATATACCAAGGTGCGATTCCAGCGCCTGATCATACGGTCCACAGCTTGAGTTGTCACTCCCTCTGGCGGTGGGATACCGAGCATTTCAGCACGCTCCGATTCAGCGATACCACGGCCTTCGGGAGAATCCAGCCCCAGGCTTGTGCTGAATCGACTCCACCAACTCGCCGAATAAGCTCCACTCTGGCCGTTGATCCAAACACCATCTCCTTCGCCAGTAACGAGATTCAAACCGTCCAAGTAAGCCCGGATCGCCGAACTGTAAGGTGCAACCGAATCTGATGAACCTGTGCTTCCGTCCTTAGGCTGACGCGACCGGCTTAACGACGTAGCCGTTGAATAGGACGCAGACGACGGGGCGTGGCCAGATGGCGCAGCCAAACTCTGCTGATAGCACCGCAGAAACCCGTAGACGCAAGATCCCAGCCCGACTGTGGCCAAATCGGACAAGCAGACTGCCCCAGCGACGAAGCAGTCCACGAAATCGAGTGGGTCATCGTCGCCGTCGGTCATTCCGTCGGCGCAACCGGCAATTCCCACCCCGCACCCCACGCCAGGTATACAACCGAGAGCGGCAAGGAACCAACAAATCTGGTCACAGGCCTGCTTGGATTGGTAGATTGGGCCGATGTAAAATGGTCTTCCAACACCATCCTTGTCGTCACACTCAACGCATCCTTTCGGGGGAGATGGTGGAGGCGGTGGAGGCGGTGGAGTCCCGCCGCATCCTGGCCGGGCATTCTGAAAGTAAACCGTGCCACAGTAAGTATTTGTCTGGCTACAAAGCAAATCCCAGCACACGTACGCCGAGGTGTAGCACGGACCTAGGTCGCCATCCTTCGCTGCCCGGCGCAAGGCCGAGATGCCGACGGACGGCGCCAGTTTCCGGATAATGAGTGGGATCGTCAGGCCGCTACGCGCCGGTAGGGTGCCCACCTGTGTCAGCAGCGGCTCAAACTTCCAAAGCGGATGGGTCGGAAAACTCAACCGTGTGTTGTTCGCGGCAAGCAAACCGTGGTTGGTGATCGTGACCATGATCTGGGTTTCCGCCGCCGTGATTTCGGCCAGGTCAATCACTGACGGCTCAATTGTCACCACCGGAATTGGCACCACGGTCTCGAACGTCGTTTCGACTGTTATCTTGTAGCGGTCTTCAATCTCGGTGGGTTCCACGGTCCAGTTGTAAGTCACCACTTGGCGCGACAGGAAGGCGCTGATGTCATTGGTTCGCCCCGCCATCAGCAGGTGTGTGTTCCGGTAGGTGGTGTGCTTGTCAGCCGTCAGCTCAATCTCGTAATACGCCTCCGGCAACTGCGCGACGAAGAACTGGCCATTCGTGTCCGTGAGGCCGGTCGCCACGGCCGCGTGCGTTACGGCATCGCGCACCGCCACGCTCGCGCCGGTCAGGTTCGGCGTGCCCACGGCGTAGTAAGTCAGTTCGTCCACGGCAGTGATCCGCAAATCACCCTTGGACTCGGAGAGCGCACGGAAGTTGAAGGGCACCGTCAGCGAGGCGTTGCTGCTGTTCAAGGCCAGGCTCCCTTCGTAAACACCCAGCGTCAGGTCCGCCGCTGGCGTCAGCAGCAGCGTGATGGTGGTGCCGTTGGTTTCGCCTGGCAGCAGCGGCGGGATCGGATTCGTAGTCGCCAGCGTCAGCCACGGCACCGAGGGCAGCGCGATGACGATCGGCCCGGTGGCGATGCCGCCTTCATTGACCAGCTTGAATTCCACCACCGCCTGCCGCCCGCGCGCCATGCCCGCCCCGAGACTGCCCGGCGTGGCGACCAGGCGCGGACGCAGCGGCTCGACACTCACGGCCAGCGCCACGTCCACACTCGCGCCCTGATCGCTCCCAACGCGAATCACCACATTGCCGTAAGCCTGCGCGGTGGTGGGCAACACTGTGTAGCTCAGAGCCGCCGTCCCGCCCCCCGCCAACGTGCCGCCACCGGTCAGATTCACGCCTATCTGAAGACCCGCGGGTTGGCTGATTACCGTGACGGAAAGTCCAGTCAGTGGCAAGTCACTGAGATTCTCGATGACAATCGAGCCGGACTTACCGGACGCCTCCACGGCGGTAAACGCCACGTTCGCCGGGGTGGCGCGCATTCCCACCAGCCGGAATTCGTCCTGAACTGGCACCATGCTTACGCCAGGATGGGTGGCAAAGATCTGGTAGAAACCCGCTTCGCCCGGCAACGGCTGCCAGGTCGTGCTGAAATTGCCACCGGAGTCGGTCAGGGCGGAGATCACCCGCTCCGTGCCACGGGCAAGGATGTGGAGATTCACCAACTTGCTCCCAACACCGGCACCCAGAGCATTGGTGGCGCGGCCACTCAAGGGCACCGGCGTGTTGGCCAGCGCCGTGGTCAGCGAAGTCAGCACCCACGCCCCATAGGCAGCGCGCGACGCGATGGGCGTGGCGCGGATCGTGGTGTTGTTGTCCTCCAACACCTCGGCAATGCTTTGATCCGCGTCCACCTCCACAACTACCCAGTAATTCCCCGCCGTCAGCGGCAGGCGTACCTGCAGGGTTTGATCGAAGAACAGCCCCACGAGAATCGTGCCGTCGAACGGAGCCTGGCTGACCAATACCTTGCCGCCGCCGAACTGATCCTGCGCCAGATAGACCCGCACCAGGAAGTTAGTCCCTGCCGGGCCAAGTCCTTGGTTCACCACGCGGTAGCCAATGCTCACGTAGGAGTCCGTCTCCGCGGTTGCTGGCGCCGTCACGGAAGCGACCACCAGGTCTGGCAAATCGGTATCCGACACCACGACGGTTTCCGTTCCGGCTACGTAGCCCGGCGCAGACGCAGTGATGACGACCCGTTGATTGCCGTCGGTGCTGGCGTCGGCGATGGACGTGAGATTCACTGTCACCGCGTTGGTGCCCTCCGGAATCACGGCGCTTGCTGGCACGGTTGCTTCGGTGAGGTCACTCGAGGCCAGCGCTATCAGCAGCGCATTCGTTGCCGGCGTGTTTCGCGTGATCGTGATCGTGGTGGCAGAGTTCAGCCCCTCGGCAACCAGCTTCTTCGCTGCCACCACTTTCAACGTTGGCCCGTCGTCGTCAGTGACCACCAAGATCGCTCCGCTGCCTTCGGCCAAACGCGCCCCGCCGGACGTAGCGAGCACGAACGGACGAATGAGCGTGATCTTCGCGCCGTTGACGAGATCGTCGTTCACTGCCGCCACCGGGAAGCTGACAGAGAGTTGGTTGGCTGGAATCACCACGCGCGCCGGCACCAGTGCGGCGGCCGGATTCGTGCTTTCCAAGTCCACCCCCAGCGACCGCGCACTCTGAATGCTGCGCGTCACGGTCGCCATCGTTGCCTGCGGCCCCGCCCCCTCGCTGACGGTCGCGCTGGCCAGCGTGACGAAGACGCCGGGCAGGTCGTTATCGAGCACGGTGACGCTGGCGGAGGCGCTCTCGAAACCGTTCGCCGTAGCGGCCAGCGAACATTCCACAAAAGCCTCCACCGTGTTGTTGTCCACCGCCAGCACGCTGAAATTCGTCGCCGCCGCGCCGCCGGAAATGGTGACGAACGTCGGTGGGCTAAATCGTCCGGGGCTGGAACTTTGAAACACCACCGTCACCGGGTTCGTGCTCACTACATCCCGCGAAACGGTGACCGACAAGGAGGACCCTTCCATCACCGCGTTGCTGGCCAGCGCCAGCGTCAACCGCGGCAGATCGGCGTTGAGCACGACGAGCATTTGCTGACTGCTCTGCCGACCCGGCGCGAACGCGGTGATCGCAACCGTCCGCGACCCGGTCACCATGTAGTCCCGCACCACCCTGGCCTGGAACACCGCGCTCGACTGTCCCGCCGGGATCACGACCGCATTCGGCAGCGTCACTCCGTTGGTGTCGGTGCTGGTTAACGACACGGTGAGTGCCGCAGTGAGGTCCCCGTTGCGGATCACGGTGCAGTTGAAGAAAGGATTGGCGGCATCCTCGGCGATCTGAGTTAGCGGCAGTTGCAATGTGAGCAACAGAGGCACCACCGTCGCGTTGGTGGCCAGGCGGAAGTTGTTAGCCTCGTTTTCCTCGGCGATTTCGCCCAAACCATCCACTTGCACACCGAACCAAACCGCTCCCGCCGGCCCGCTGATCGGCAGAGTGACCGCCTGCGTACGCCACGTGGAAGCGCCTGCCGCCAGGCCGTTGGTGAAATCAAAGCGGGCCAGTTCCTGCACGCCACTCACCGCGTTCGACCAACGCACCGAGTCGTTCCAAAGACCCGTCGCGGCGACGCTGCCGGAGTTCGTGACCGACCAGATGAGTGTGAAGGGTTGGCCGGGAATAGCGGAGGCAGGCGAGACGCACTGCCCCACGCTCAAGTCTGGGCGCGGCGGCTGGATCAGGGCCAGCGCGGCGAAGGCAGAGTTATTGCCTTCCGCCGACTCGGTTTGTGCGTTGTCGAAATCCGTGACGGCCACCACAAAGTAAGTCCCAGC
Organism: uncultured Verrucomicrobiota bacterium; assembly: GCA_903847485.1. Lineage (GTDB taxonomy): Bacteria > Verrucomicrobiota > Verrucomicrobiia > Limisphaerales > JAJXZI01 > CAINDV01. The sequence goes on along the minus strand of CAINDV010001143.1, from coordinate 7,387 downwards.
CGCCATTTGAGCGCCGTTGGGCAGCGTCGCCGAAACTGTGCGCTGGTAGCCGCCGCCCGCCGCCAGTGGTGAGACGCCCGCGGTTGTGGCCAGCACCGTGGCACCCGCCAGCGAGTTGCTGCTGGCGCTCAAGTAAAGCCGGTCACCCCAAGAACTGCGCGCCGCCGCCGAACCCACATTGGTCACGGCCCAAGTCACAGAAATCGTGGCGCCAAATTGGGCGGTCGGAACCGGCGTAAGCAGGCTCAAACTCAAATCCGCCTCCCTCACTTCGCTCGCCGTCACCGCAAAGAACGTGTTATTCGTTTCGTTCGACTCCGGCACTTGATAGCCACTGTCCACCGTCACTCCAAAGTACCTAGTGCCGGTCAAGTCCGGTGGGACGATCACGACGCCGGTGTGGTTGAGCCACTGGTTGGTGGCCAGCGAAGCGAAGAAAGTGAATTTCCCCAACACCCTCGCCCCTTGGCCCTGAGCATTGTCGGCGATAAACACCCGGTCCTGCCACGGCGCCTGGGCGGTCTGCGTGCCAGCGTTGGTGGTAGTCCACCAGAGCGTCAGGGGTTCGCCTGCGACCACCTCAACCGGCGCGCCGAGCGCCGTCACCAACAAATCCGCCGGGGGTGGACGCACGGTGAGAATGGCCGAAGCACTGTAGGTGACGCCGGCGGGGCTGCTGAGGCGGACCGAGTAACTGCCAGAATCCGGGAGTAACACGTTAGCCAGCGTCAGGGTGGTGTTAGTCTGCCCGGAAAGGTCCGCCCCGTTGCGCTGCCATTGGAAACTGATCGGCAGGGAACCACCCGCCGCCACGCTGAAGGACACCGGGGTGCCTTGCAACACGTCCTGTGGCAGCGGCTGAAGCGTTACCGCCGGCGGAACCAACTGTGCCGTGACCGCGCCGGATTGAAATTCGGTCAGCAGCGGTGCGGTGTTGTTGTCCACTAATTCCCGCAGCACCGGCTGATCGCCAAATGTCAGCACTGCGTCACCCGCCACGTTTCCCACGAGGAAGCGCACCATCACCAGTTGTTGTGTGCCGAGCGTGAAACTGCTGCCGTAATTGCGCGCCACCACCAAGCCGAGCGCGCCTGCTGCCGCTCCGTTGGTGTTTACATTGAGGCTCACGCCGGCTGGCCAGGAGTTGGAAACTACCCCTCGGAACACCAGTCGCGCCGGGTCAAAGCGCAGGCTGAAACCGGCGGCGTTTTCATCCCCGTCGGCGAGGAGTTGCAGCGGCACGTCCACCAGGTTGCCGGTCGGTGCGTTGGTGCCCGCGATCCGCACGACGCGTGGCACCGTGAGCGTCGCCACCGTGCTCGTCACGCCCGCCACGGGATTGGTGACAATCACGCGATAGCCGCCCGCCGAACCCGGCCGCACACTGGAAAGGTTCAGCGTCGGCTGCGTCTGGCCCAAGAGATTCGCGCCGTTGAACTGCCACTGGTAACTCAGCGGCTGGCTGCCCGACGCGGTGACACTGAACTGCGCCGGGCTGAAGATCTGATTCGTCGTGCTCCGGGGCTGGGTGACAATCGCCGGCGGGGTGGAGAGGACGTTGACGACACCGTTGCTGGTGGTGAGTGGACGTGGCGTGCCCCACACGTCTGCTACCTCCAGCGTGACCGGCCGGTTGGTAAAGCTGAGCGACGTGGTCCCGCTGATGTTCAAGGCGCGGAACCGCATTATCACCGCCACCGAAGCCCCGGCCGCAAACCGCTCATCCGTGCCACGCACCAAAGCCACGCCGACACGTCCGGCGGCGGTCTGGCTGGTGTTCGCCAGCAGGCTCGCGCCGGAAGCCCCCGCGCCCGCCGCCGCGCTGACGAAGGCCAGCCGCGCCGGGTCGAAGCTCAGGCTGAAGCCGATGGCGTTTTCATCGCCCAACGCCACGAGTTCCACCGGCACATCCACTTCGCCCGCCGTGGCCACACTGCGCTCCACGACTCGCAAGAGACGCGGCGGGGCTGAGACCGTAAGACTAGCGTTGCCGCTGGTGACCGAGCCGGCCAGGTTCGTGACGACGCAGGAGTAATTGCCGCTTTGGTCGGCCGTCACGCTGGTCAGCCGCAGCGAACGGTTCGTCTCGCCGTCCATCGGGCCCCCGTTGAAACGCCATTGGTAACATAGTGGCTCGGTGCCCGTGGCGGCGACGCCGAACAAAACGTTTTCACCAGCCGAGGCTATCCAAGTTTGCGGCTGCGAAGTGATCGCCGGCGGAATCAGCGCCGGAAGCACCGTCACCACGGCGACCTGGCTCGTCACCGCGCCGCCGGTGCTGCTTACTACTACGTCGTAGTTGCCGGACTGGGCGGGCGTCACGCTGCTGAGAGTCAGGGTCGCATTTGTCGCACCGGGGAGGATCGCTTGCGCCAGACGCCACTGGAAAAACAGCGGCGGGCTGCCCGTGGCGTTGACGCTGATAGTCACATTGGTGGCGATGTTTGTGATCGGCTGCACGGTGACGCTTTGTGGTTGGGCGACGATGCCGGGCAAAAAGAGCGGAGTGATGCTCACGACGCTGTTGCTGGTATCCACGCAAAGCGGAGTGGCGGTGTCATCCACGACCTCGACAACCACCGGCGTATTGGTGAAGGCAACCGTGGTGTCCGCGGGCGTGCTGGACAACTGAAAGCGCAGTCGAAGAAGTTCGTTGGAACCAGCGGCGAAGTGCTGTCCGTAGGGTTTCGCAAAGACATACCCGACGCGCCCGGAGGCAAGCTGGTTGGTGTTGACCATCAACGAAGCTCCCACCGCCCCGGCCCCCGCCGTCTCACCCCGGTAAGTCAGCCGCGCCGGATCGAAGCCCAGACTGAAAGACAGGGCGTTCTCATTGCCCTGGCCGTAGAGGCTGACGGGCAAGGTGATTTCCCGGCTGGCGACTTCGGTGACGGGAGAGGAGCGGAGGGAACGTTCGGGACATGAAGAACGGCATTTTCCCGCGCTTCCGGCGACGACAATGGCTGCCAATTCGTCTGAGGAAAGGGCGCGATCGTAAATCGTGACCTCGTCAATGAGGCCCAGCCAGGCGGTGTCGCCACTGTGGTAACCAATACCCAGACCAACGCCCCCGCTCTGTGGTGGTGCCTGGCTCGATGCCACCAAGACTCCGTTGACGTATAGCCGACTTTGGCTGCCATCCCAGGAGTATGCTGTGTGGGTCCATTCACCAGGGACCACATTCCCTCCGGACACTACGTGGTACATGTGGAGTGTGCCTCCAGAGTCCACGCCGAAATACGGAGTGTCGTTACCGAATTCCAAGATTGTATTCCAACCGTTGCCCCGATTGAACGAAGGGCCTGCGAGTTTTACCCACGCTTCAAGCGTGTATGCCGATGTCGGCGCGTTCATTTCCACCGCCACCCAACCGCTGCTGCCGTCGAGACTGAATCCTTGGAGAACCTTGCCGCTGCCGTATCCCGCCCCGTTCTGAGGCGCCGCATTGTGAGATCCTGCCAAATCGTATGTGTGCCCATCCCCCGGCCACCATCCCACCAATCCACTCGGCGGCGGCACGCACCCCGTCTGAGCCGGCAGCGGTAGCACACAACAAACTGCCACCAGCAACCCCGCAGCCACTGCCATTCCGCGCCCCAGGAACCACTGCCCCTTGGCGCGCGAGCGTCTCCGCCGGCTTGGCGCGTCCATGTCGTCCGGTCGCCCAAAGCGGACAGGATGTCCGCGCTCCGAGCTTAGAGCCTGTTTGAGAATCCCTTTTCCGCGGTAACAGCCGACGCAAGTCGGCTCCAATCTCATTTGAAAATCGTTGCGAAGGTAAGGAGTCAGAGCCTCCTCACGTCGGCTGCTACGAGAGGAGGCCTGAGTTTCCGCCAGAACTTGTAGGCCGCGTGCCCTCACGCGGCGCTTGGGCGGAGCTTTCAGCCAGGCTCTTATGGCCGAGCGCGCGTCGTCACTCCTGGTGCTTTTGTCAACTTGGCAGCGGTGAAGGCTCAGCTCTTGAAGCTCAAACTCCGCCCCGACTGACCCGCGCCCGTAGCGGCGGTCTGGCGAACGCCGCCATTCTCTTGGGCTTGAAAACAGGATCAGCGGCGCTCGCCAGAGCGCCGCTACAATGGAGCGGAAGCCGAAACTGCCTTCTACTCCGATCCGCGCAGGCACCGACTCCGCGCTCCGGCTTTCGGACTTCGGGCTTCGGACTTCGGATTTCCCTTCAGGGACTGTCGTCTTCATGCTTAGGAATGGTTTGAAGGTTGTTCATCTCACCACTCCCACTTACGGCACCAAGACGGCCCGGTAGAAGCATTGCTTCGCCCCGCCAGCCGCCGAGTCGCGCACCACCACCGGATCAGCCCCCGCCGCGACGGTCGCGACAGTCGTCCAATGGGTAAGGTCCGGCGAGACTTCCACGCGATAACGCTCGCCCGGTTCGCCGGTGAGCCGCAGTTCCACGCTGCCTGGAGCTAGGCGCACATCGGGACTAAGCCGGCCCGGTAACACCACGCGCACGGTGCCAGCGAGATAGGCGGCTGGTTGCGGGTCGGCGTTCACATCCGCCACCTCGCGCCAGACCGGCGCATCGCTGAAGCCGACCTGGTTAGTGCCGGTGGCGCCAGTCGCCCGGAATTGCACCCGCACAACCGAAGCAGTGCCCGCCGCAAAACTCTGCCCGATGGACTTCGCCAGCACCACCCCGACACTGCCGCCGTCCGCCTGACTGGCGTTCACTTGCAGCGCCGTGCCCGCCGCGCCGTCGGCCAGTGACACACCCTGGTAAGTGAGGCGCGTTGGATCAAACTGCACGCTGAAGCCCAGCGCGTTTTCGCCGCCGAGCGCGGTAAGTTCCACGGGGACGGAGAAGGCCTGGCCTTGCGCAGCCGTGCATCCGGCTAGTCGGACTGAGCGGACTAATCCGTCATCCTTGGCTGAGTGGCCAGCCGGGAGCACGGCGCGGTTCCCGGTGGGAGCGGCGGGCGTAATCGGCCCACCTGCTTGAGTGAGCGGGTCCACGGCAGCGGCATAGCGGCCGGCCTGCGTCCAGTCGGCGACCGAGAGCCGGCCGTCGCCCAGCGGCAAGGTGCCGAGGATCGCGTTTGTCCGCGGAGCGCAGTCAACCCGCTGGAACTCGCAGGAGTTCAGCACTGTATCCAGCCCGGCGATAACCCGGCCGACCTGCACCCAGTCGGAAACCGTGACCGCGTTGTTACCGTTCGGACGTGGAGCCACATCGGCCTCGAAGCTGCCACAGCCGGTGCCATCCACCATCAACGTGGCTTCCTGGCTGGTGGTCGAGCCGTAGGGATTACTTACCACCACGCGGTAGTTACCCACGCGGTTCGTGTTGACCGCCAGCAATTGCAGTAAGCTGTTAGTCTCGCCGGGCAACGGAATGCCGTTGAGTTGCCACTGGTAAGACAGCACTGGCAACCCGCGCGCCGTGACGCCAAAGGTTACGTTCGCGCCGGAGGCCACGGATTGGTTCTGCGGCTGGGTGAGGATGCTCGGACCAAAATCGCCGTAGCTACGATACCAAGCGGTGACCGCCCGCCCGGCAGTGTTGTCATCGGAACAGGTGACCAATCCCAGATAGCCGGTCGTGGGAAAGTTGTTAGTGAGTCTCGAATACTCGACCCAATCCACGCCATTGGTGCTCCGAAAGCCGATGAAGAAACTGCCTTGCCGCACCAAGCGAATCCAATTGTCTGACGAAGCCAGACCGGCGGGATAGCTCACGCTCCCTCCCGCCGTAGCACGGACGCCAAGATAGAACCTTTGCCCGCCGCTGTATGGCTCAACGGTCGCCTGAACTTTTGGGCTGTTCCCGGCAAGGGATTGACGCAGCACGATGCCGCCATCGGAGTTCGCCCCCGTCCGGTCCAGCCGCGTGATTTGCACCCGCACATCGAAGTCGCCAGGGCGTTGCTCCGAGACAAAGTGGCACGCGTCGCTCGTGCCCCAGACGCTCGAACCGCCTCCCACCGAGTCGAAGTCTGTTTCGGAGAACGCCACCGTCGAACCGGTATCGCGCGGGTCGCTGCCAGGGCTGCCAATATCTCTCGGCTCCAAGGCCAGGATGGTGCCCGTTACCGTTCGGGAGGCCGTGTTGCCCAGCGCGTCCAGGGTATTGCTGACTACCAGCGGGAAGGTCACGCCGACGGTCGGGCTGACCGTGAGCACTACCTGAGTTCCATTAGTGCGCAGCGCGACAGCCGTGGGCACCGCGCCGTTGACGCTGTAATTGGCCGGATTCGTGGCAAACGCCGGCACCACCGGTTCATCGAAGGTAAGACCCACACGGTTCCCATTCTGCAAAGCATACGCTCCGACAACCAATGGTGCGGTGCCATCAATCACGAACGTCCCGGTGAAGGTGTCATTAGTCCCGTCGCCACCAAGTCCATCGCTGTTCTGGTCCAGGCCGGGCAGGTTGGCGGCCAGTTCATTGATGTTCGGGCCGACGCGGACGGTGTAGGTGCCATCCGCCGACTGGGCGGCGAAGCTGATCCGCCAGGTCGTGCCGCTGACCAACGCCACGCCGGTGGCCGGAATCGCGCCGCCCGGGCCGGTGATGCTGACATCCGCCGGCGTGAACGAGGCCGCCGCGATGGGCTGGTCAAACGCCACGTCCACCGAACTCACCGCCGGCGTGACCGCCACGGACGGCGTCATATTCGTGATGCGCGGCCCGCCGTAGTTGGCGAGGAAACCGCCGTCGAACGGCACCGAGTTCGTGCCCGCCGGGATTAGACTGCGCAGCGACCGCATCTGGCCGTTGACGAAGGCGTAGGCGTTCAGTCCGTTGAGGACGAGCCGCGAGCCGTTGAGGATGCGCAGGCCCGCGCCGTCCATGCCGTAGAGGTAAAGCGCCTCCGGTTCGCCCGCCGCGCCGCGTCCGCCGTTGTTGAGCGTGTCCACCAACCGCACCACGCTCGTCTGATTGCTGCTGCCCACGCTCAACTGACTGTAACCGAAGTTGCGCGACGTGAACCCCGACGGCCCCGAATCCCGCCCGCCCACTTCCAACCGCTGCGGCAGCGCGCCGTCCATCTGGAAGTAGGCACCTTCGACCACGATGCTGTTCGGGTCGGTGTTTTCGTAACGGAAGTCGCCGCTAACCTGCAAAGTGGCTTTGCCACTCACCGAGGCGACAACCGCGTTACGAAGATACAACCCACCTGAATCGAGCCGTGATGAGGTTCCTGAGACATTGAAGGTCAGGTACTGGCTGAGTGATGCATTCCCCAAGCGAAGCAACCCACCGCTCAGGACGTTGAACTCCAGGAGCCGGTTGCTGTATTCGGGGCCGATGAGCGTCTCCAGCCCGGAAAGGTCGATCACGCCGCCGTTGTTGGCATTGACCATGTAGCGGTAATCGTAGCCGCTCCAATTGCAATAACGGGTCTGCATCGTGCGCATGGCGGACATG